>JBNKFC010000436.1:0-14221 GCA_050289105.1 Paracoccaceae bacterium
GGTCGCGACGACCGGGTCAGCGCCTCGGCCATTATGGCCGCAATCGCGGCGGGGGCGGATCCGGTCGCGGAGACGACCGGGCGCACCTTCGTCCGGCTTCTCGGCACCGTCACCGGCGACCTCGCCCTGACCCATCTGCCGTTCGGCGGCGTTTTCCTGATCGGCGGCGTCGCGCGCGCCTTCACCGACCATTTCGAGCGCTTCGGCTTTGCCGAGGCGTTCCGCGACAAGGGGCGGTTTTCGTCCTTCATGGGCCAGTTCGCCGTCTCGATCATCGAGGATGACTATGCCGCCCTCGAAGGTTGCGCGCAGTATCTGAGCAGCGGCGCGCACTGAGCCGCCGCCATCAAAGCAATCTTAACGCCTTCGACCTAGACCGGAGCCGATCGGTTCAGGCGGGAGATACGCTGTGCGACATTCGCAAGGGACGGCTGCGGGGTCGGCGACATGACGAGATTGACACTCGCGGCCCGGCTCGACCTGCCAGCAGCCGAACCGCTCCTCGCGACGCTCCTTGCCCGGCGCGGTGCCGCGCTTGAGGTGGATGCGGGTGCGGTGAACCACCTCGGCACCCTGTGCCTTCAGGTCTTGCTCGCCGCGGCAGAGGATTGGCGCGCGCGCGGCAACGTTCTGAGCGTGGCACCCGTGTCCGACGCCTTCGCCACCGCTCTGCGCACTTTCGGCGTTTCACTCGACGCGCTGCGATCGCCGGCCGCTGAAACCGCGCCCCCCCACAATCCGATCCAGGAAGGGGCGGCGACATGGGCCTGAACATCCTTGCCGTCGACGACAGTCGAACGATGCGCGACATGCTGGCCCTTGCGCTTGGCGATGCCGGCTATACCGTGCGCCTCGCCGAAGACGGACAGGACGCGCTCGACGCGCTAGACGATTTCGTCCCCGACGCGATCATCTCGGACATCAACATGCCGCGGCTCGACGGCTTCGGCTTTGTCGAGGCGGTCCGGCGGATCGACCGCTACCGTGCAACCCCGATCCTGGTCCTGACGACCGAAAGCGCGCCGGAACTGAAGGCCCGCGCCCGGGCGGCCGGCGCTACCGGCTGGATCGTCAAGCCATTCGATGCGCCGAAACTGGTGCGCGCCCTGCAGATGGTCGCGGGCTGACGGGAGGGCGGAATGACAGGCAGCCCCGATCCCATGGCCGACCTGCGCGCCGGGTTCTTCATCGAATGCGCGGAATTGCTGGAGCAGCTTCAGGACGCGCTCGCGGAACTGGACAGCGCGACCGAGACGGGCGGCATTATCGATCCCGAAACCGTCAACACCGCGTTCCGTGCCGTCCATTCGATCAAGGGCGGCGCCGGCGCCTTCTGCCTGCCCGCCCTCGTCGCCTTTGCGCACCGGGTCGAGGGAGTGTTGGACGCCCTGCGGGACGGATCGGTTTCTTTGACACATGGCGGCGTAGCCTTGCTGATCCGGGCCGCCGATCACCTCGCCGATCTGGTCGCCGCCCGCGGCGGCAATGCGCCCGATGCCCCGCCCGGGATCGAGGCTGCACTCGCTACGCTCGTCCCACCCAACGCAGAGGCGGCACGTACCCGCGCGTCACCCGCGAGCGATCCCTGTCCATGGCAGGTCACCTTCCGACCGCATGCCGCGCTCTTCACCTCGGGCAACGAACCTCTGTTCCTGCTCCAGGCGCTTGCCGATCTTGGCGCGGAAGACGTTCGCTGCGACACCGCCTCCCTGCCCGGTCTCACCTCGCTCGATCCGGAGGAAAGCTATCTCAGGTGGCACCTGACCTTTCCCGCAACGTGCGCCGAGGCCGACATCGCCGAGGTCTTCGACTTTGTCGACGATGTCAGCGATCTGAGCATCGACCGGCGTGAGCCCCGGCGCCCTGCCCCAGTCGCTGTGCCCGATCGGGGGCCGTCTACCGCCGCGGTCGAGGCGCCGTCAATCCGGGTTGATCTCGACCGCGTGGACCGGCTGATGAACCTGGTGGGCGAACTGGCGATCAACCAGTCGATCCTGACCCAGAGCATGAACGAGGCCGGGCTCGACACGAATTCGGCCCTTGCCACGCGGCTGGAGGCGCTGGCGGGCCTCACCCGCGACATCCAGGACAGCGTGATGACGATGCGCGCCCAGCCGGTGAAACCACTTTTCCAGCGCATGGGCCGCGTGCTGCGCGTAACCGCCGTCACGCTCGGCAAGCCCGCGCGACTGAAGACCGAGGGCGAGACGACCGAGATCGACCGGACGGTTCTCGAAAGGCTCGCCGATCCCCTCATGCACATGATCCGCAACGCCCTCGACCACGGGATCGAACCGGCCGAGGATCGCCGCCGCGCCGGCAAGCCAGAGGAAGGCACCATCACCTTGACGGCCGCGCATCGCGCCGGGCGGCTCGTGGTGGAACTCGGCGACGACGGGCGCGGGCTCGACCGGGCACGTATCCGAGCGACGGCCGAAAAGCGCGGACTCATCGAGAAGGATGCGCCGCTCGGCGAGGCGGAGACCGACGCGCTTCTCTTCAGGCCCGGATTCTCGACCGCGTCGGAGCTCAGCGACATTTCCGGACGCGGCGTCGGAATGGATGTCGTGAAGACCGCGATCACGCGGCTCGGCGGGCGCATCGCGATCCGTAGCGAACCGGGGCAAGGAACCGTCTTCAGCCTGTCCCTGCCGCTGACGCTTGCGGTGATGGACGGGATGGTGGTGCGCGTCGCCGGGCAGATGTTCGTCGTGCCTGTCGCGACGATCCTCGAAACGGCACAGCTGGCGTCGGTCGAGCGCAAGGGTTTCGGCACCGGGGCCGAACTACTGCGCCTGCGCGGCGCCTTCGCGCCCCTCTGCGACGTCGCGGCGGCACTGGGCCTTCGGGATACCACCCCGGTCGGCTCCGGGGCGATCGCGATCCTGACCATGGCGGAGGATGGTCGTCGCACCGCCCTTGTCGTCGATGCGATCCTCGACCAGCGGCAGGTCGTGGTCAAACCGCTTCGCGGCGGATTCGGCCGGATGACCGGGATCTCTGCCGCAACAATTCTCGGTGACGGTCGCATCGCACTCATCCTCGACGCCGGCGAACTGGCGCGCTTGCACGCCCGGACCGGCGGCTCTACCGGACGTGAAAGGAAGGTTGCATGACGGCGGGAACAGACCCGAGCGCCGATATCGAGCTTTTGACCTTCCGGATCAGCGATCAGGTCTTCTGCCTCGACATCATGGCGGTAAGGGAGTTGCGCGGCTGGACGCGGCCGACGCCCCTGCCGCATGCCCCAACCTATCTCTCGGGCGTGATCAATCTGCGGGGCACGATCCTTCCCGTCATCGACCTCGCGACCCGGCTTGGCCTTGAGCCGCTCATCGCCGAGCCGCGCCACGTGGTCGTGGTCGCTGAAGCCGCCGGACAGAGCGTCGGTTTGATCGTAGAGGCCGTCAGCGACATCCATTCGGTGCCACGAGCGGCGCTCGAGCCGCCGCCGCTTTCAGCCGAAGGGTCCGAAGCCTGCATCGCGGCGCTCGCACTGGTCGACGACCGGCTGATCCGGATCATCGACCTCAGGTCGATCCTGCCCGATATCGCGGCACACGCGGCATGAGCATCCCATCCTTCGGACCCTGCGATGTCGCCGCGGCCTGCGCAACGCACGGTCGGGCAGCGCTGGCCGGCCTTGCCCGGCTAGCCGATGAGCTGACCGGCATCGTCCTCGCCCCGGACCGATCGGCGATGATCGAGGCGAGGCTTTCCCGCCGACTGCGCGCGCTCGGCCTGCTAGATCTCGACGCCTATCTCGAACACCTCGTGACCGAGCACGGCCAGGCAGAGCAGACCGCGTTCATTTCGGCGATCACGACCAACGATTCCGCCTTCTTCCGCGAACCGCATCACTTCGAGATCCTGCGCCATCGGGTTCTGCCGCCGCTGATCGCCCGAGCCCGCGCCGGCGGGCGCGTTCGTATCTGGTCGGCCGGGACCGCATTGGGCCAGGAAGCCTATTCGCTGGCCATGTTGGCGCTGGACATGATGCCGGACGCGGAGCGCCATGACCTTCGAATCCTTGCGACCGACATCGACGACCGGGCGCTAGCGGCGGCCCGCGAGGCGCTTTTCCCGGTCACTGCCACGGCCAGTTTGCCGAACGGCTATGCCGCCCGGTTCCTCGATCGCAAGGGGGATATGGTGGCGCCTTGCCAATCGGTGCGGGCGTTGGTCCGGTTCCGCCGTCTCAATATTCACGGGGACTGGCCGATGCGGCAGCCATTCGACGTCATCTTCTGTCGGAACGTGGCGATCTATTTCAGCGCCGAGGCGCGCGCCCGGCTATGGGGTCGCCTCGCTTCTGCATTACACTCCGGTGGCTATCTCTTCATCGGGCATTCCGAGCGGATCGACCCTTCCCTGGCGTTGCCCCTCGCGGCGGCCGGACCGACCTGCTCGGAGCGTATCGACATGCCGGCAGGCCCCGACCACAAGGAGCGGCCGTGACGAAAGAGCCGCCACATTCCGCGTCGCGGCTCTGCAGCGGCCTGACGCTCGACATCCTCGCGGGACGGATCGCCGAGGAACTCGCGCTGTTGGCGGAGCTTGCACAGGGAATGCAGGAGGCACTCTCGCACTGCCGGTTCGCGGTTCAGCCCAACGCGGAAACGCTTGCCGGGCTGCAGGCAATCGACCGGATCAGCCAGGGCGTAGAGGACCTGCGGCACCTGATGGACGCCTTGCCGGAGCAATTGCCGCCGTCGATTCCCGTCATGCCTGAGACGCTGCTCGCGCGACTGCAACTTCGTGATCTGGCGGACCGCCTTGCCAGCACCGAGCCGACCTGCCCCCTCGCGCGACGCGGCCATGGCGGGGATGTCTGCTGGTTCTGACAGGGCAACCGGCAGGGAAGGCTGTCAGCCTGCGCCGGTGGTCGCGCATCCTGTCCGCAGCTGGCCGAACTCGCCTCATCCGGCGATCGGGCTTCCACAAGGCACCCTTGGCGCCCTGGTCAATCCAAGTATCCGTTCCGCCATATCGCCAAGCGGCACCGCCGCCTCGGCGCCACCATTGGCAAGCGCCACGCCAGGCATCCCGAAGACCACGGAACTGTCGGCATCCTGGACGAGGCAAAGGGCGCCGGCCCGCCGCAATCGCAGCATGCCCTCCGCGCCGTCCCGCCCCATTCCGGTCAGGAGCACCGCCACGGTCTTGTCGGCGACGGGCAGAGCGGAAAGAAACATCGCATTAATCGAAGGGCAATACCCCATGCCCGGCGCCGCTGCGACAAGCCGGCACCGGGGGGGGCTCTCAGGGTCGAGCGCTAGGTTCATCCGACCGCCCGGGGCCAGGATCGCGCGCCCCGGCAGAACCTGCATGCCCTCCTCGGCGAGGGTGACCTGCATCCTCGTGCTTGCGTCCAGACGTGTTGCGAAACGTGCGAGGAAAGCCGCCGGCATGTGTTGGGCGATCAGCAACGGAGGCCCGTTTTCCGGCAGGCCGGCAAGCAGCGTCTCTAATGCCTCGACGCCACCGGTGGAGGCGCCGATCAGCACGAACCCGCCGTTCCAGAGATAGGCGGCGGCATCGGGTGATGCAGGCATCGCCCCAGTGCGGCTCCGAATACGGGCACGCGCCGCGGCGACGATCCGGTCACCGAGGCCGACGAAACCGGGCTCGGTCCCACGCGGCTTTCCGACGCAATCGACCGCACCGAGGGACAGCGCATCGATCGCCGCAGTGGCGCCGCGCGGCGTTTCTGCCGAAACCATGACGACAGGCATCGGCCGCAGACGCATGAGGCGCCCCAGAAAGTCGAGACCGTCCATTCCCGGCATCTCGACATCGAGGGTTAGGATGTCGGGGTTGAGCGCCTTGATCAGATCGCGCGCCTGGGCCGCGTCGCCCGCCTCGCCCACGATGAGGATACGGTGATCCGAGCCAACCGCGCGGCGTATCAGCGATCGCATGGTCCGCGAGTCGTCGACGATCAGCAGCCGGACCGGGGACCCGACCGATCCAGCGGTCCTCGGATCTTCCTCCTTTGGCATGCCGGGCATGGCGCTGCCGTCTACCCACCCCGCCATGGTCAGAACTCGTCCCAATCGTCCAGTTCGGGATCGGCCAGACGCGCCAGCCCCGCGCCAGCGCCCCAAAGTCCGACGGCCCCGGGGCGGCGCAATGGGCCAGTCGAGCCCGATGCCGCGTAGGCGGCGCCCGCGACTGTGCCACCCTGCAGCGCCGCTTCGCCAGTCCGGTCGGCTGTCGTCGGCACTTTGAGCTGGCGTGGATCCATCTCGGCCCCATGTTTCCGCTCGCCGATCCGGAACCTCGCCATCGTCGCATTCAGCGCCTCCGCGCCGCGGGTCAGCGATTGGCTCGCCACCGAAGCCTGGCCGAACAGGGCGGCATTTTGCTGCGTTACCTGATCGATCTGATTGACTGCGATGTTGATCTCCGCGAGAGCGAGCGACTGTTCCTGCGCCGAGGTGGCGATGTCGGTGACCCGTGCGGCGATATTGGTGACCGAGGCGACGATGTCTTTCAGCGCCCGCCCGGTCTCGGCGACGAGACCGACCCCCCGCTTCACCTGTCCGGAAGAGGCCGAAATGAGCGTGTCGATCTCGCGCGCGGCTTCCGAGGAGCGCTGCGCTAGGGCGCGAACCTCCGACGCCACGACGGCGAAGCCGCGCCCCGCTTCGCCCGCGCGCGCGGCCTCCACCCCGGCATTGAGCGCGAGGAGATTGGTCTGGAACGCTATGTCGTCGATTACGCCGATGATTCGGGCGATGCGGTCCGAGGACCCCTCGATCTCGCCCATCGCGGCGACCGCCTGTTCGACGACGGCGCCGGAATCTTCGGCCGACGCGCGCGCGGCGCTTACGACGCGGCTGGCCTCGGCCGCACCCGAGGCGGCGGACTGGACCGACAGCGTCAACTCGTCGAGCGCCGCCGCCGTCTGCTCGATCGTGGCTGCCTGCTGCTCGGTCCGCGCCGTCAGGTCCTCGGCCGATTGCGCGATGTCCTGCGCCTCGCCCTCGATACCGGCGGCGTTTTCGATCACCGCCGTCATGGCATCCGCGAGCCGTTCGATGGCCCTGTTGAAATCCTGGCGCAGCGTCTCGTACTCGGCCGAGAAATCTGCGTCGATCCGGGCCGTCAGGTCGCCTTCGGAAAGATCGCGAAGGCCGATGCGGAGCGCCTCGACGACCTCGTTCTGGGCCACCTCCATCCGCCGCCGACGGTCCTCCGCATCTCGCAGACCAAGCTGCGCCTCGGTCACGTCGGACCCCATCAGCAGCACCTTGAGAAGCCCGCCATCATGGTCATGCACCGGCGAGAAGCCGCCATCGATGACGCCTTCGCGCCGGTCTTCGAACCGGGCCCAGAACCGGCCGAAGACGGAATCGCCGGCAAGGAGCCGTCGCCAGACCTCGTCCCGCTCGGCCACAAGCTCAAAATCGGGCCGCAGCAGATCGCAGCAGTTGCGCCCGGCGATCTCGGCCTCGGTCGCGCCGAGAAGGGCCAGCATTTTCGGATTGGCCTTGATCAGCACACCTTCGCTGTCGAATTCCGCGGTGGCGAGGTTCTTGTCGATCGCCGACAGGACGGCCCGGTTCATCCGCTCGACCGTGACGTCGCGCCATTCGACGACGAAGCCGATGCGGCCCTGCCGGTCCATCTCGACCTCGTTGATGTCGAGGGCGAACCGGGCGTCGCCGATCCGGATTTCGGCGCGGTAGGGCAGCCCGCCGGGCGCTTCGAGCCGCTCACGGACCCCGGCCGGCGCGGCGTGAAAGCTGTCCATGCTGGACCCGACCACGCTGGCCGGGTCGAAGTCCGGCGCGATCTTGCGGAACTCGTCGATATGTTCGCGGAAAAGCGCCGCGACCGACGGGTTGACGTAGGTGATCCGGTAGTCGCGATCCATGATCATCAGCGCTGCGGACGAGCCTTCGAAGGCGGCGCTCTTGAACGCGGCATCACGGGCGATCGCGGCGGACTTCGCGAGCCCGTCGCGGAAAGTCTCAAGTGCGCGGGCAATGGTGCCGATCTCGTCCCGCCGGCCGCTATCCGGGATCGTCATGTCGTAGGTTCCGGCCGCGATCACGCTCATCGCGTCGGCGGTGCGCATCAGGGGACGGGACAGGGACCGGGCGACGAGAAAGACCACGAGGCCGAGAACGGTCATCGACAGGACACCCCCAAGTGCCGTCCGCCGCAGAAGCGCATCGACCGGTGCGAGGAGACTGGCCTGCGGAACCTCGTAGATCAGCGCGAGGTCGAGGCCCGGACGGCTCACATGCCCCGTCACCAGGACCGATTCCGTTCCAAACAGGCCCTTTTCGTGCCGGACCACATGGTCGTCTCCGAACGCCGTCTTCAGCGCTTCGGCCGTGCTGCGCAGTTTCAGTGCCGTCGGCTGGCGGTCGCCGACATTGGTGCGCAGCCGGTGGTCCTTGCCCACCAGGTAGGCAAGCCCGCCGAGCCCCTCGCCGCTCTGCCGATCGATGAGCGCCGTCAACTGCCGGGCCGAGATCTGAAAGACCAGCGCCCCCAGAACGCGCCCGTCGACGGAACGGATCGGCGCGCCGACGAAACTCGTCGATTCGCCGGGTGTCGGCGGGTAGAAGCTGAAGTCAGAGAACAGCACGTCCGCGTCAGGCGCCTGCATGACCCGTCGCGCCGTCCCCGCCAGTTCGGTCGTGCGCAGCGCGCCGGTGAAGATGTTCTGGCCAATGTCGCTTTCCTTGGCCACGCTGTAGAGCACGTTGCCCTTCGTGTCGACGAGGAGGATGTCGTGGTAGTCCTTCTCCTCGAACACCGACACGAAGCCGCCGTGATAGCGGTTATGTGCGATGGAATAGTCCGAGACATCTGACGGATTCTCGAGCTTGTAACGCTCACCCTCGGGATGCGGGTTGCCCGTTACGTAGCGCTCGTTCAGGAACGCGGGAGCACCTGCCCCGAGCCGGTCCCAGGCGCTGGAGAAATCGCGGAGCGCACGACCCATCTGCGGGCTTGCCGCCATGGACTTGAGGTCGGCCGTGACGACCGAATACCACGCGTCGATCTCCATAAGCTTGGAATCGACGACGGTCAGGACCCGCGCCTGCCCCGCCGTCAACAACGCCTCGCGCGCGACACGGTAGCCCGTATACCCCATCGTCAGAAGCGCCGCGAGCGCCAGCGTGCCGAGGATGATCGGCAGCTTTGCCGCCAGGCTGAGATTGTCCAACAGTCGCATCGCATTCTCCCGCCGCAAAGGCCAAGGGCCTCCGGCGGCGACAATGCCGCGCGCAGCTTGAAGATTCGCTTAACGATGATGGCGGAAGCGTCAGCCGCCGGACGTGAGCCGCTCCACCAGCATGCGCGTCGATCCGTCCTTTCCTTCCGCGCTTTCGCGCCCCGCTAGGATCGGCTCCAGCGCCAAGGCCAACTCCTTGCCAAGCTCCACTCCCCATTGGTCGAAGGAGTTGATCCCGAGGATCACGCCCTCGGTAAAGACCCGGTGTTCGTAGAGCGCGATGATCTGGCCGAGAACGAAGGGCGTCAGCTGGTCGTAGACGAGCGTCGTCGACGGCCGGTTGCCCGGAAAAACCCTATGGCGCGCCTGGCGGTCGAGCTCCTGGCCCGTCAGGCCCTTCCTTGCCATGATCCCCCGCGCCTCCTCCAGCGAGCGGCCGCGCATCAGCGCTTCGGACTGCGCCAGGCAATTGGCGACGAGAAGAAGGTGCTGGTGGGCAAGGTCGGGTTCGTGTCCCTGCTTGGCGACGAGGAATTCGCACGGGACCACGCGGGTGCCCTGATGGATCAGCTGATAAAAGGCGTGCTGACCGTTCGTGCCGGGCTCGCCCCACACGACAGGGCCAGAATTCTTGGTCAGGTCGGACCCGTCCATCGCCACGCGCTTGCCGTTGCTCTCCATCTCCAGCTGCTGAAGGTAGGCCGGAAGCCGGCTGAGGCGCTGGTCGTAGGGCAGGACGGCGCGGGTCGCATACCCGCAGACCTGATTGTGCCAGATCCCGACCAGCGCCAGCATCACCGGAAGGTTCTCCTGAAACCGTGCCGCGCGGAAATGGGCATCCATCGCCGCGCCGCCAGCGAGGAAACCGGCGAAATCCTCCGGCCCGACGGCGATCATCAGCGACAGACCGATCGGCCCCCACATAGAGTAGCGCCCTCCGACCCAGTCCTCAAACCCGAAGACGCGTTCCGGCGCGATGCCGAAGGCGGCGGTCTTCTCGGCAGCGGTCGAGACGGCGGCGAAGTGCGCCCCCGGATCCGCGACCTTTTCCGCCATCCATTTTCGCGCGGTCGCGGCATTGGTCATCGTCTCGATCGTGGTGAAGGTCTTCGACGCGACGATCACCAGCGTCGTTTCGGGGTTCAGGGACGCCAGCACGTCATGGACATGCGCGCCGTCGACATTCGAGACGAAATGCGCGCGGGGACCGTCGGCATAGGGCGAGAGCGCGAGACAGGCCATGGCGGGGCCAAGGTCAGACCCGCCAATACCGATGTTGACGATATCGGTGATTTTGCCGCCCTGCCCCGCGAAACGACCTGTCCGCACGTCACGCGCAAAGGTCTCCATCCGCGCATGGGTCGCCCTGACTTCCGCCATCACGTCCTTGCCATCGACGACCACCGAAGCGTCGAGATTTCGGAGCGCGGTGTGCAGGACAGCGCGGCCTTCCGTCTCGTTGATCTTGGCGCCCGTGAACATCGCCTCGCGCCGGTCGCTGAGCGCGGAGGCCTCGGCGAGCCGGATCAGGAGGTCGCGGGCCTCTGCATCCATCGCCGTCTTGGAATAGTCGAACAGCATCCCATCGGCGCGGATCGAGAAATCGAGCGCCCGGCCGGCCTGATCGAACAGGCTCAGGATCGACCTCTCAGCATGCGCCGCCAGATGCGATCTGAGGTCATCCCAAAGGCTCATCGCGCTCTCCTTCGCTCTCATGGATCACGCCGCCCAATGCACCGTGGCGTTGGGCAGGACCGCGCGAACCGGCGCCTTGGCCACGGGAAGGGCCTGTGCCCGTTCCAGTGCTGCGCGTTTGTCGGCCCCGGTGATCAGAATGTGGCAGGTCATCGCCCCGGCAAGGACCGGCGCGGTCAGCGTCACCCGCGGCTCCGTCGCATCGGGCGCGCGCATCGGCATCAGGACCGGCGCGTCTGCGGCAAGGGCCTCCTCCAGCCGATCGGCGCCGGGAAAGAGCGAGGCGGTGTGCATGTCCGCGCCCATACCGAGAAGCAGGACAGAAATGGGCAGGCAGGGCTCGATCGCCGCTTCCAGTATATCGAGCGCAGCGTCGGGTTCCGGCGCATCTGCATAGAGCGGCACAAACCGCGCGGCCGCGGCACGGCCGATCAGCAACCGCTCTTTCAGCAGCCGGGCATTGGACCGCTCATGGCTTTCGGCGACCCAGCGCTCGTCGCTGGGGAACACCGTCACCCGGTCCCAGTCGAGCTTCACGCCCGACAGGATATCGAAGACCGGGCCCGGCGTGGTGCCGCCGGCCACGCAGAAACTCGCCCTGTCCTTCTGCCGCAGCGCCGTCGCCAACTCGCTGGCGAGCAGGTCGGCAAGGTCGAACATCATGAGTTCACGGTCGGGATATTCGAGGAATTTCATCGCATCACCTCGCTTGGCTCCAACTTGCCGGTCGGAAGAAGGATGTTTCGCCGCAGCCCGCCCCCGATGGGCAGCGTATCAGGTCGCAGACCCGCCCGTCTCGTGCACGGTTCCGGTCTCATTCGCGGATCTCCCGCCACCTCCGGCCATCACGGTGCAGCAGCATAAGCGCATCCTCCGGCCCCGACGAGCCCGGATCGTAGCCCTTGGGCTTGTCGCCGCGTTCCTCCCAGCCCGCGATGATTGGGTCGGTCCAGGCCCAGGCGGCCTCGACCTCGTCACCGCGCATGAAGAGGGTCTGGTTGCCGCGGATCACGTCCATGATCAGGCGTTCGTAGGCGTCGGGAATGTCCGCCCCATCCTCGCCGAGCGCCTCGGCGAAGGACATGTCGAGGGGAACCTCGGTCAGGCGCATGCCGCCCGGGCCCGGCTCCTTGATCATCACCGACAGCGTCATCCCCTCGTTCGGCTGAAGCCGGATCGAAAGGACGTTCTCGCGCCAGCCTTCTTCCTCGCCGAAGATGGAATGCGGAACCTCCTTGAAGACGACCGCGATCTCCGAGGCGCGGGCGCGGAGCTTCTTGCCGGTGCGCAGATAGAACGGCGTGCCCTTCCAGCGCCAGTTGGCGATCTGGACCTTCATCGCGATATAGCTCTCGGTCTTGGAGGCCGGGTTCTCGGCGTCCTCGACATAAGACGGCTCACCGCCCGCACCCTTCTTCGCGCCACCGCGATACTGGCCGCGCACGATGTCGTCGGCGCGAACCTCCTGCAACGCGCGGATCACCTTCAGCTTCTCGTCGCGCACCGCGTCGGGGTCGAAGCGGTAGGGAGGTTCCATCGCGATGAGGCAGATGAGCTGCATCAGGTGGTTCTGCACCATGTCCCGCATGGCGCCGGACGTGTCGTAATACTGGCCCCTGCCGCCAACGCCCACTGTCTCGGCAACGGTGATCTGGACGTGGTCGACATGGCGGGCGTTCCACAAGGGCTCGAACAGGATGTTGGCGAACCGCACCGCCATCAGGTTCTGGACGGTCTCTTTCCCGAGGTAATGGTCGATCCGGTAGATCTGGCTCTCCGCGAAATGCTCGGCGAGCGTGGCGTTGAGGGCCCGCGCACTTTCGAGATCGCGGCCGAACGGCTTCTCGACGACGATCCGCGCCTCGTCGGTGGCGATCCCGAAGCGGTGGAGACGTTCGGCCAGATCACCAAAGAGCGCAGGCGCGACCGAGAAATAGAAGGCTTGCACGACGTCCTTGCGCATCAGGCGCGCAAGGTCGGCCCAACCGCCATCGCCTTTCGCATCGACCGACACGTAGTGGACATGGCCAAGGAAGCGGGACAGTGTCTCGCCGTCGCGCTTGCTTTCCGGCAGGAACTCGCCCACCGCGTCGGCGACCAGCGCACGAAAGCCCGCGTCATCCATCGCTCCCCGCGCGGCGCCGATGATCCGCGAGGAATCCGGGATCTGGCCGGCCATGAACCGCCGGTACAGTCCCGGCAGGATCTTGCGGCGGGCGAGATCGCCGGTACCGCCGAATACGACGAGGTCGAACGGATCGACCGGAATCACGCGTGAGACCATGTTGCCCGTTCCTTTCCGGCCACTGTTAGCGCTAACGGATTTGCTGATAGCGCCTAGTCATTCGAAAGTCTAGCATCGGGCTTTCGGGCTGGCCATGCGCACGACGCACATCGTGGTTGGAGGTTGTAATCAGGCTGTCATCCTCCGCCGTTCGTTCCCGTTTGGCCAGTTAATCCTTGTCATGCCGGACCGTGGCTGAAAGGTTCTCTGAGAACAGTTCTCAGCGGGAGGTCAGACGGATGCGTGCATGTAGCTTTTTCCTACCTGTTCTGCTCGGCCTGACCGCGCCGGCCTCCGCGCAGGAGGTTGTCTATGTCATCCGACATGCCGAGAAGGAGGCGGCCGGGGACGATCCCGGCCTCACGCCGACAGGACAGGTGCGGGCGGCAGCGTGGGCCGGAATGTTGTCCAGCGCGGAGCTCGACACCATCATCACATCCGACGCGAGGCGCACCCGGGAGACCGGAGCGATCATAGCCGACGCGCTCGGACTGCCGGTCGGGAGCGTGCCGAAGGAGGATATCAGCGGGATCGTCGACATGCTTCAGTTTGACCATGCGGAGGACCGGGTGCTGGTCGTCGGGCATACCGAGACCATTCCGGGGATCCTGTCGAGGCTGGGCGCCACGGACCCCATCCAACTCGGGCCGGACGACTACGATACCCTTTTCATCCTGACCGGGGCGGACGCCGACGTGCCACGCCTCATGCGGCTTCACATGCCGTGACGTGGCGGCCGCTTGGGCCGCCACGTTCGGGTTTCAGGCGTTCACGTCAACGACGACGCGGCCCTTGACCTGGCCCTTCAGGATATCCGCACCGAGCTTCGGCAGGTCCGAGAGGGTGGCCGGCTGGATCATCGCGTCGAGCTTGTCCATTGGCAGGTCCTTGGCGATCCGTTCCCAGGCGCGGACCCGGTTGGCATAGGGCTGCATCACGCTGTCGATGCCGAGAAGGTTCACGCCGCGCAGGATGAAGGGCGTGATGAGCGCCCCCTCGATCGCCGCGCCGCCGGCAAGGCCGACCGCCGCGACGGAGGTGCC
>JBNKFC010000437.1:0-4889 GCA_050289105.1 Paracoccaceae bacterium
CGGACACCAGATAAACGCCGAACTCACCCTTCGGTGCTTCAACGGCTGCATAAACCTCGCCGGCCGGTACATGATAGCCCTCGGTATAGAGCTTGAAGTGATGGATCAGCGCTTCCATCGACGTCTTCATGTCGCGCCGCGACGGCGGCGTGATCTTGCCGCGCGCCAGGATGTCGCCCTTGCCTTCGGGGGCGCGGAGCTTGGCGATGGCCTGATGGATGATCGAGGTCGATTGCCGCATCTCTTCCATGCGGCAGAGGTACCGGTCGTAGCAGTCGCCGTTCTTGCCGACCGGGATCTTGAAGTCGAACTCGTCGTAGCACTCGTAGGGCTGTGCGCGCCGCAGGTCCCAGGCCATGCCCGAGCCGCGCACCATGACGCCGGAATAACCCCAGCGCAGCGCGTCCTCCTCGGTCACGACACCGATATCGGCGTTGCGCTGCTTGAAGATACGGTTTTCGGTGAGAAGCCCGTCAAGGTCGTCGATGACCTTCGGGAACTCTTTCGCCCATTGCTCGATGTCGTTCAGAAGGTCATCGGGCAGGTCCTGATGCACACCGCCGGGGCGGAAATAGGCGGCGTGAAGCCGCGCCCCGCAAGCCCGCTCGTAGAAGACCATGAGCTTTTCACGCTCCTCGAAGCCCCAGAGCGGCGGCGTCAGCGCGCCGACGTCCATCGCCTGCGTGGTGACGTTGAGAAGGTGGTTCAGGATGCGGCCGATTTCGGAATAAAGGACCCGGATCAGCGAGGCGCGGCGCGGCACCTCGACCCCGGTCAGCTTCTCGATCGCGAGGCACCAGGCATGTTCCTGGTTCATCGGCGCCACGTAGTCGAGCCGGTCGAGATAGGGCAGGTTCTGTAGGTAGGTGCGGCTTTCCATCAGCTTCTCGGTGCCGCGATGCAGAAGCCCGATATGCGGGTCGCACCGCTCCACCACCTCGCCGTCGAGCTCAAGAACGAGCCGAAGAACGCCATGCGCCGCAGGGTGTTGCGGTCCGAAGTTGATGTTGAAGTTGCGGATGCGCTGTTCGCCCGTCAGCGCGTCGTCGAAGCCCTTGGACCCGTCCATCACTTCGCCTCCTGCTTTTCATCGCCGGGCAGGATGTAATGCGCCCCTTCCCAGGGCGACATGAAATCGAACTGCCGGTAGTCCTGGACGAGCTTCACCGGCTCGTAGACGACGCGTTTCAGCGCCTCGTCGTAGCGCACCTCGGTATAGCCCGTGGTCGGGAAGTCCTTGCGCAGCGGATGCCCGCGGAACCCGTAATCGGTAAGGATCCGGCGCAAGTCCGGATGGCCGGAAAAGAGGATGCCGAACATGTCGAAGACTTCCCGCTCGAACCAGTTGGCCGACGGGTGGACCTCGGTGATCGAGGGGACCATTTCCTCTTCGCGCACCGCGACCTTCACCCGGATGCGGGCGTTCTGGTACATCGACAGGAAGTGGTAGACGACATCGAAGCGGGCCGGACGTTCCGGGTGATCGACCGCTGTGATGTCGACGAGGGTCGAGAACCGGCAGGTGCGGTCAACGCGCAGGAACTCGACGAATTCCGGCAGACCACCGGAGGTGACCGTGACGTTCAGCTCGTCATGGGCGATTTCGGTCGCCAGAACCTCGGCGGGCCGCTTCAGCTCGATATGGGCGGCCAGTTCCTCTAGGGCTTCGGACATGTCTTTCTCCTCAGCGGACGAGCGTGCCGGTGCGGCGGATCTTCCGCTGCAACTGCAGGATACCGTAAAGCAGCGCCTCGGCGGTCGGCGGGCAGCCCGGGACGTAGATGTCGACCGGCACGATCCGGTCGCAGCCGCGGACCACGGAATAGCTGTAGTGATAGTAGCCGCCGCCGTTGGCGCAGGAGCCCATCGAGATAACGTAGCGCGGTTCCGGCATCTGGTCGTAGACCTTGCGGAGCGCCGGGGCCATCTTGTTCGTCAGCGTGCCCGCGACGATCATCAGGTCGGACTGGCGCGGAGAGGCGCGGGGCGCGGTGCCAAAACGCTCCAGGTCGTATCGCGGCATCGAGGAATGCATCATCTCGACCGCGCAGCAGGCAAGCCCGAAGGTCATCCAGTGCAAGGAGCCGTTGCGCGCCCAGTTGATGATGTCCTCGGTCGTGGTGAGCAGGAAGCCCTTGTCCTGCAATTCGCGGTTCAGCGCCTGGGTCGCGACCTCGCGGTCGGCGCCTGCGGTGTTCGCGCCCGTCATCACGCCCATTCCATCGCCCCCTTCTTCCATTCATAGGCGAAGCCCGCCGTCAGCACGCCCAGAAACACCATCATCGACCAGAACCCGACCGTTGAGATGTCCTTGAAGGCCACCGCCCAGGGGAAGAGGAAAGCAACTTCCAGGTCAAAGATGATGAAAAGGATCGAGACGAGGTAGAAGCGCACGTCGAACTTCATCCGAGCGTCGTCGAAGGCGTTGAAGCCGCATTCGTAGGCCGAAACCTTCTCGGGGTCGGGGTTGCGCACCGCGATGATCGCCGCGGCGAGGATCAGCACCAGCCCGAGGGCCACCGCCATGCCGAGAAAGATCAGGATGGGGAGATATTCGCGCAAGAGAATGTCCAAGGGCTGGCTCCTACGTCTGGCGCCCCGGTCGGGCCGCACGTGATTGGCTCTCGCCCGTTTACTCCCCCACCCTGACGGGGTCAACTCAAGCCGGCGTGGAAAGCGCACCGAAAATCTTGCGGAATCGCGAATTTGCGGGCGGTTAGCGGTGCCTGGTGTGGCCGGAATGCCGCGCTGCGGCGACTCGGGTGTCAGCCCTTCCAGGCCGGGGCGCGTTTTTCGAAGAAGGCGGCGATGCCTTCGCGCGCCTCCTCGCCGTCCCAGGTCCGCACCAGTGCCTCGATCGTTTCGGCGATGACCGCCTCGTCGATGGGCGGGCCGAGGCGGCGGGCGAGCGCCTTGGCCGCCGCCACCGCACCCGGCGCGCAGGCGAGATAGGGCTCGACCTCGGCCTCGACGGCGGCGTCGAGGTCGTCGGGCTGCACGGCTTTGGCCAGCAGGCCGAGCGTCACCGCCTCCTCCGCGCCGAAGATCCGGGCCGACATGAAGACCCTGCGCGCCATCGCCTCGCCCATGCGGGCAAGGACATAGGGTCCTATCGTCGCGGGGATGAGGCCGAGCTTCGTTTCGGTCAGGCCGAATTTGGCGGTCGCGGCACCGATGGCCACGTCGCAGACCGAGGCCATGCCGACGCCTCCGCCGAAAGCGTTACCGTGAATGCGCCCGATCACCGGTTTCGGACAGGCATTGAGCGCGTGGAGCATAGAGGCGAGCTTTGTCGCTTCGCGTGCCCTCGTCGCCCCGTCGGCCGCCATCTGCTCGCGCATCCAGCCAAGGTCGCCCCCGGCGCAAAAGCTCGCCCCGACGCCCCTCAGGACGATCACGCGAACCGCCGGATCGCGGCCAAGCCGGGCGGCGGCTGCGGTCAGTTCCGCGATCATAACGGAGGAGAGCGCGTTGTGCTTTTCCGGCCGGTTGAGCGTCAGCTGCGCCACACCCCGTTCGTCAGCCGTGACAGAAATCGTCTCGTACATTCTTTCATCCTCTCAGGCTGCACCCGCGCGCATCGCCCGCGCCAGCGCCGCCGCTTCGTCCAGAACCGCGCTGTCCAGCCCGGTCTCGAACCCGAGCGCCGCAAGATGCGCCGCCACCATTTCGGTCGCGACATTCCCCGCCGCGCCCGGAGCGTAGGGGCATCCGCCGAGTCCTCCCACCGCCGCGTCGAAGACGCGCAGCCCCCGAGCGAGCGAGGCGTCGATGTTCACCAGCGCCCGCCCCGCCGTATCGTGGAAATGTCCCGCGAGCCGGTCCGCCGGCAATTCGTCCAGCACGGCCCCCAGCATCGCGTCCACGGTCTCTGGCCGGCCCTGCCCGATCGTGTCGCCAAGGCTGACCTCGTAGCAGCCCATGTCCCGTAAGGCCGCCGCGACCTGCGCCACCGCCGCCGGTGCGATGCGTCCGTCATAGGGGCAGTCGGTCACGACCGACACGTAGCCCCGGACCGGCAGGCCATCGGCCCTTGCGGCGTCGGCCACCGGGCGGAAGCGCTCAAGGCTCTCTGCGATGGTGCAGTTGAGGTTGGCTTTCGAGAACCCCTCCGACGCCGAGGCAAAGATCGCGACCTCGTCGGCCCTAGCGGCCTTCGCGGCCTCGTAGCCCTTCATGTTCGGCGTCAGCGCGGCATAGCGGACGCCCGGCGCGCGGGTGATCCCCGCCAGAACCTCGGTGCTGTCGGCCATCTGCGGCACCCATTTCGGGCTCACGAAGCTTGCCACCTCGATGCGATGGAAGCCGGCGCGGGACAGAAGGTCGACCAGCGCGATCTTCTCCGCCGTCGGAATGATGCGCTTTTCGTTCTGCAGCCCATCGCGCGGGCCCATCTCGACGATCTCGACGAAATCAGCCATCCCAAGCCTCGTAGAAATCGCGCTTGTAAAGAAGGTCGGCGCCTTTCGGCGGCAGCGACTTGCGGAAGGCGGGGCGGTCGGTCACCCGAGCGTACCACGCATCGAGGGCCGCGAAAGGCTCCACCTTCGCGAAGCGCCGCGCCATGTAGAGCGCCTGCGCCACGCCGATATCGGCAGCGGAAAAGCCGGCGTCGAGCAAATGTTCCCGCCCCGCCAGACGCTGTTCGAGGGCGCCGTAGCATTTCTCCAGCCGCTTCGCCTCGATCCGCATCACGGTCGGGCTGCGCATCGCGTCGTCGTAAAGTGCTATATGCTGCTGGGTCAGTGCCGCCGTGTGCTGGCTGATCGTCTCGGCGAAATGAACCCAGATGAGCCAGTCGGCGCGCTCGCGATCTCCGGGCATGCGGCCGAGGCCCTTTTCGGGAAACCGCTCGCAGAGATATTCGGTGATCGCCCCGCTTTCCCAGA
>JBNKFC010000438.1:0-6187 GCA_050289105.1 Paracoccaceae bacterium
CGAGATCACGGACTGGTCGGACTACAACACCGGCCGCCTGCCGATGCCGAAGGGCGCAAGCTGACGGTTTCCGATTTGTACAAATGTTCCCGCCTGAGGCTGCCCGCCTCTATGCGGGCCGCAAAAAAAGGGCGTCGCGCCGCAAGGCGCGTCAACCGGATTACTCTTGATCAAAAAAAAAGCCCCGCCGGGGGTGCAATCCGGCGGGGGCAAGTTCGTGCCGTGGTTAGGCCACAGGCACCGGCGGTAACCGTGAATTCAGTGGGGACGTCCGTCCTCCATTTCGGCGCGGATCTGCTGGCGCAGGATGTCGATCGGGACCAGTTTGCCGTCGCGCTTGAAGTGCCAGTAGGTCCAGCCGTTGCAGGAGGGGGCCCCCTCCAGATGGGCGCCGACCTGATGGATGGAGCCCTTGACGTCGTTGCCGATCAGCGTGCCGTCCGCCCGGACCTTGGCCTTGAAACGGTTGCCGATCGAAAAAAGCTCCTCGCCCGGGCGCAGCATGCCGCGCTCGACGACCTGGCCGAAGGGCACGCGCGGTTCTGCGCGCTTCGACGTCGTCGTCTCCAGCGCCTCACGATCGAACTTCCGGACCTTGGCGATGCGCTTCTCGGCGGCGTCTCGATAGGCGGCCTCGCGTTCGATCCCGATGAATTCGCGGCCGAGCATTTTGGCAACAGCGCCGGTCGTTCCGGTGCCGAAGAACGGATCGAGCACGACGTCACCCGGATTGGTGGTTCCGACAAGGACGCGATGCAAGAGTGCCTCGGGCTTCTGCGTCGGATGGGCCTTGTCGCCGGCCTCGTCCTTCAGTCGCTCACCCCCGGTGCAGAGCGGAATCACCCAGTCCGAGCGCATCTGCACGCCGTCGTTCAGCGCCTTCAGCGCCTCGTAGTTGAACGTGTACTTGCCGCCTTCGGATTTCGACGCCCAGATCAGCGTCTCGTGCGCATTGGTGAAACGCTTGCCGCGGAAGTTCGGCATCGGGTTCGACTTGCGCCAGACCACGTCGTTCAGGATCCAGAAGCCCTGGTTCTGAAGCTCGGCCCCCATGCGGAAGACGTTGTGATAGGAGCCGATGACCCAGAGCGCCCCGTTCGGCTTCAGGAGCCGACGCGCGGCGGCAAGCCAGTCGCGGGTGAACGTGTCGTAGGTCTTGAAGCTCGCGAATTGGTCCCAGTGGTCGTCCACCGCGTCGACCTTGGAATTGTCGGGACGGTGCAGATCGCCGCGTAGTTGCAGGTTGTAGGGCGGATCGGCGAAGATCAGATCGACGCTTTCGGCCGGCAGCGAGCGCATCACGTCGATGCAGTCACCGGACAGAATCTGGTTGATCGGAAGGCCCGCGGCCCCCTTCGTCATGGTCTTCGTCATCGCTGCCTCATCCCCGGCATTTGTGCCGTTCTCGTTGCCCCAAAGATGAGTCAGGAGTGATTCGCCGTCAAATTCTTTTTTGAATCAAGACCTTATGGATTTTGCTTGGCACAATATGTTGTGCACCGGTCGGAACGAACGCCTATGATGTGGGGTCGCTCCAAGATTTCGAAGCGCATCGAGATGATCTTTCGTCGGATATCCGGCATTTCTCTCCCAGCCATAGCCGGGATGCTGTTGCGCCAAATCCACCATGATGCGATCGCGCCACACCTTGGCGACGATGGAGGCCGCCGCGATGGAGAGCGACCGCGCATCGCCCTTCACCACCGCCTCCGCGCCGATACCGAGGCCGGGCGGGATGCGGTTGCCGTCGACCAGAACATGGTCCGGCGGGACCGGCAGCCCCGCCACGGCCCGGCTCATGGCAAGGTGGCTTGCATGCAGGATGTTCAGCCGGTCGATCTCGGCCACGTTCGCCTCTGCCACCGACACATCGGCAACGGCGAGGATCTCGGCGCAAAGCGCCTCGCGTCGTTGTGCGGTCAGCTTCTTGGAATCGTTGAGCCCCTCGGGGATGCGGTCGGGATCGAGCCGCACGGCGGCGGCCACGACAGGCCCGCAGAGCGGGCCGCGCCCAACCTCGTCCACACCGGCTATCCGGCGAAGGCCGCGCCCGAAGGCCGCACGCTCGAAGGAAAAGTCTGGTTCTGCGGTCATCGCGCCACCATGCGCGAAACCGAGGCCATGGCAACGCAAAAAAGAGGCGGATGCCAATGACATCCGCCCCAAGGTGCAGCGCGGTGTACAAGGGGGAGCCGCGCCGTCTGCTCGAAACTCAGTTTCAGTGGGCCCTGGCGATCCGGAACCCGTTTTCTTCTAGGCAGCGCGTGCCGTAGACGGTGCGGCGGCCCCAGTCGCTCTTGATCTCGAACGCGCAGCTCTGCGGCAGCCGCCGGGCGACGCCCAGTTCCTGCATGCAGCGGCCGGAGACAACGTCACGCGGTCCACGCGTTCCACGCAGTGTGAAAACGCATTGCGCCGGGATGGCCGCGTGGCGGCGACGGTCGCGGTCGCGCCATTTCTTGCCGTGATCGTCGTCATATTCGTAGCCGTACCCATAGCCGTAGCTGTCATGAGTCCGCGTCACCGGTGCGGCGTTGCGCTTCTTGTTCTTGTTCGCCTCGTTGATCAGAAGCCCGACGGCGGCCGCGCCGAGAAGCAGCGTCAACACCTTCTTGTCGCGGTCGGCCGCGGCAACGGGCGAGGCCATGGCAGTCGTCAGTGCAACGGCGGCGGCGGTCACGGTGGCGATGATGCGGCTTTTCATAGGGCGTCTCCTCTTCGGGTGAACTTGCGGGTATCGGCCCGCCAATCTCATGCCCCGAACCTGCCGCCTTCGGATCAGAGCAAGCAATAACCCCACCCGGCTATGCGATAACGCCTCGTCATCCTGCCTTTGTTATTGCCTAGCCGAACGGCACAACGCAGGGTGCACACATCATGAAACGCATCACCCTCCCCCTCCTGGCGCTTGCCGCCCTCCTCGCCGCCGGCTCGGCCGACGCCGCCTGCCGCGTCGAATACAAGGCCAAGCGCGACAACCCGCTGAAGCTCGACTTCGGCACCGTGGAGCTTCCCGACAGCGCCTGCGCGTCGAAGGAAGCCGCAGCCGCCGCGCTCGCTCCGCGCCTTGCCCAGAAGGGCTGGACGCTTCTCGCCATTGTCTCCATCCTTGAGAAGGGATGACCTACGCGGGAACGACGACGTGGCCGAACCTTCTTCTCTGACGACAGAGGCTTTGCGCGCGGGCAACCGTGTCGTTCTCTGGGGCATCGCGGCCATTGTCGCAATCCTTGCGCTGGCCGCCATCCTCCTTTTTCTCTCGCTGCCCGACGCCAACGCCTTCAACGCCCGGGTCGAGCGTATCTTCGTCGAGAATGACGCGCTGACGACCGGCGACCAGATCAAACTTCTGGAAATCCTCGCCCAGTCCGGCACGACCTTTTCCGAGGTTCTGACCAGCTACCGCATGGTTATCTTCGTGCTTCTCGTCTTTTCGACCGCGCTTCTGATCGCCGCCCTCGTCTTCCTCGTGATGATCGTCGCGCTCAACAAGCGAATGGGCGAGATCGAGCGGCAGGGCATCCAGGTCTCCTCGCTCCTCATCAGCAGGGCAGAGAACGCGGTTGTGCTGAACAACATGGAGTTCAAGCTGACCGCCGCCGCGATCGAAACGCTCTCCGTCCTCGCCGAAGCACGAATGGACGACGACATCCTCTCAGGGTCCGAGATCGAGGCGGTGATCTCGGGCAAGAACGCCGCCGATTGCGACGAGGCCTCCGGTGCTATGCGGATCAAGCGGCTCCGCGACGCGCTCGGCAATCAGATGGTGGCGGAGCTTCTGGTCAAGAACATCGCCCGACGCGGCTACATGCTTTCGGTCGACAAGGATGCGATCCGGATGATCTGACGATCCTTGCGTCAGGGGCGGTCGGCCTCTATATCGGCCCCTCATTTTGCCGGTGGGGGGCGCCCGATGATCCAGACAC
Organism: Paracoccaceae bacterium; assembly: GCA_050289105.1. Lineage (GTDB taxonomy): Bacteria > Pseudomonadota > Alphaproteobacteria > Rhodobacterales > Rhodobacteraceae > Albidovulum. Next base: position 3,927 of record JBNKFC010000438.1, read on the forward strand.
CCTTCTATCTGATCGACGCGGCGAAGCTGCGTCGCAACATGGAGATCATCGACCGGCTGCGTGCCGGCTCCGGCGCCAAGGCCCTCCTTGCCCTGAAATGCTTCGCGACCTGGTCAGCCTTCGACATGATGCGCGATCACATGGACGGCACCACCTCCTCCTCGCTCTACGAACTCCGGCTCGGCCGCGAGAAGTTCGGCAAGGAAACCCACGCCTATTCCGTCGCCTGGGCCGATCACGAGATCGCCGAGGCCGTGTCCTACGCCGACAAGATCATCTTCAATTCCATCGGTCAGCTCGAACGGTTCGACAACCAGTCCGCCTCCATCCAGCGCGGTCTGCGGCTGAACCCGCGCTTCTCGACCTCTGGCTTCGACCTTGCCGACCCCGCGCGGCCGTTCTCGCGCCTCGGCGAATGGGATGCCGGCAAGATCGCCGATGTCATAGACCGCATCTCCGGCTTCATGATCCATTACAACTGCGAGAACCGCGACTTCGACCTCTTCGACCAGCAGCTTGGCCGGATCGAAAAGGAATTCGCGCGGCTTCTGGAGAAGGTGAAATGGGTCAGCCTCGGCGGCGGCATCCATTTCACCGGCGAGGGCTACCCGGTCGACGATCTGGCCGCGCGGCTGAAGGCGTTTTCCGAGAAGTTCGGCGTGCAGGTCTATCTGGAGCCGGGCGAGGCCGCGATCACCAATTCGACGACGCTGGAGGTCACGGTGCTGGACCTTCTGAACAACGGGAAGGACCTCGCCATCGTGGATTCTTCGATCGAGGCCCACATGCTCGACCTCCTGATCTACCGCGAAATGGCGAAGCTGCCCCAGCAGGGCGACCACGAATACCAGATCTGCGGGAAATCCTGCCTCGCCGGCGACATCTTTGGCGACGCCCGCTTCGAGCATCCCCTTAATGTCGGCGACCGCATCTCGGTAGCGGATGCGGCCGGTTACACGATGGTCAAGAAAAACTGGTTCAACGGCGTCAACATGCCGTCCATCGCCATCAAGGACCTCGACGGCACCATCCGTCTCGTCCGCGAGTTTGGCTACGAGGACTACGCCTCAAGCCTGTCGTGAGCGTGCTGCACGCTCCCCTTCCCCTGTCCTGAGAACAAGGAGACAGCCGAAGTGAAAAAGACCGTGCTCATCATTGGCGCCGGCGGCGTCGCGCAGGTCGTCGCGCATAAATGCGCGCAGCACAATGACGTGCTGGGCGATCTTCATATCGCAAGCCGCACCAGGGCGAAATGCGACGCGATCATCGAGAGCGTCCACGCCAAGGGTGCGATGAAGGTTCCGGGCAGGTTCGACGCGCACGAAATCGATGCGATGGACACCTCGGCCGTTGCCGCGCTGATCCACAAGACAGGCGCGGAAATCCTGATCAACGTCGGCTCGCCCTTCGTCAACATGTCGGTGCTGGATGCCTGCATCGAGACGGGCACAGCCTATATCGACACCGCGATCCATGAAGAACCGGGCAAGATCTGCGAAACCCCGCCCTGGTATGCGAACTACGAGTGGAAAAAGCGGAGCGCCTGCGAAAAGGCTGGCGTGACCGCCATTCTCGGCATCGGCTTCGACCCCGGCGTGGTGAACGCCTATGCGCGCCTGGCCGAAGACCAGTATCTCGACACGATCGAAAGCATCGACATCGTCGATATCAACGCCGGCTCGCATGGGCGCTATTTCGCGACGAACTTCGACCCCGAGATCAACTTCCGCGAATTCACCGGCACCGTGTATTCCTGGCAGAAGGGCGCCTGGCAGGAAAACGCGATGTTCGAGGTCGGCCGCGAATGGGACCTGCCCGTCGTCGGCAAGCAGAAGGCCTACATGAGCGGCCATGACGAGGTGCATTCGCTCGCCACCCGCTACCCGCATGCCGACGTGCGTTTCTGGATGGGCTTCGGCGATCACTACATCAACGTCTTCACGGTCCTGAAGAACCTCGGCCTACTGTCCGAACAGCCGGTCAAGACCGCAGAAGGGCTGGAGGTCGTGCCGCTCAAGGTCGTCAAGGCCGTGCTCCCCGACCCGGCGAGCCTCGCGCCAGGTTACACCGGCAAGACCTGCATCGGCGACCTGGTGAAGGGCACCAGGGACGGCAAGCCCGCCGAGGTCTTCATCTACAACGTCGCCGACCACAAGGAAGCGTATGAGGAGGTCGGCTCCCAGGGCATCTCCTACACCGCCGGCGTCCCGCCTGTCGCCGCAGCGATCCTCGTCGCGAACGGCACCTGGGACGTGAAGAAG
>JBNKFC010000439.1:0-6206 GCA_050289105.1 Paracoccaceae bacterium
CATCGCCCCACTGGATCAGCCGTGCCGCATCGCCGATGGCGTGGGCGCCGGTCGAGCAGGCGGTCACGACCGCATGGTTCGGTCCCTTGAACCCGTAGCGGATGGAGACCTGACCGGAGATCAGGTTGATCAGCGCACCGGGGATGAAGAAGGGCGAGACACGCTTCGGCCCCCGCTCCTTGATCAGCACCGCGGTTTCGGCGATGGAGCTCAACCCGCCGATGCCCGACCCGATCATCACGCCGGTCCGCAGCCGGCTTTCCTCGTCCTCCGGCGTCCAGCCGGCATCCTTCACCGCCTGATCGGCGGCGGCCATGCCGTAAAGGATGAATTCGTCGACCTTGCGGCGGTCTTTCGGCTCCATCCAGTCGTCGGGATTGAACGTGCCGTTCGTGCCGTCGCCAAAGGGAATCTCGCAGGCATAGGTCGTGACCACGTTCGACGTATCGAACCGCGTGATCGGCCCCGCACCCGACTCCCCGGCTATCAGCCGCTTCCAGGTCTCCTCGACACCGCACGCAAGTGGCGTGACCATACCCAGTCCGGTGATGACGACGCGCCTCATAGCCCACCCCAATCCTGCTTCGATCCGGGGTTTGATACACGGCATCGGACGGGGCGGGCAAGGCCCGTTGCCCCGCCCGGCGGCGCATTGCCTCTCAGATGAACTCGGCCACGTGGGCCAGGTCGGGCCGCGCCTCCCTCAGCGCCTCCTTCAGATCGACCGTGCGATTGAAAAGCGCCCGCCCCACGATCGCGCCCGACACGCCGCCCAGAAGCCGCAGCCGCGAAATATCGTCCACGGTCCGCACGATTCCGCTCGCGATCACCGGCAGGTCGGTCCGCTCCGCCAAAGCCGAGACCATGCCGAGCGAGGCGTCGCTCTCGCGCAGGTCGGCGCCGATGTCGGTGACGATGACGGCGGCAAAGGGCGTGCCCTTGAAACTGTCGAGGAATCCGTCGGCGCTATAGGCGCTCTTGGTCTTCCAGCCTTCGATCATCACCTGGCCCTGCCGAACGTCGACCGCCAGGACGAGCTGGTCAGGGTGGCGCTCCGCCAGTTCCTTGACCAGGTGCGGATTCTGCGCGGCAAGCGTTCCGACGACGATGCGCCCGGCACCAAGATCGATCCACTCCTCGATCCGGTCACGCGACCGGAACCCGCCGCCGAGTTGCACCGGAATCCCCGCGCCCCGGATGATCCGCAGGATCAGGTCGTGGTTGGCATTGCCGCCCTGCATCGCGTCGAAATCGGTGACATGCATCCACTCCGCCCCGGCATGGGCAAATTCCTGGGCCTTGGCCACCGGATCGACATGCCAGATATCCGGCTCCTCGATCCGCCCGCGCGGCAGGCTCACACAGCGGCCGTTCTGCAATTCGATCGTCGGGTAGAGAATCATCGTCGCGCCTCCCTGTTTCATCCGGCGCGGAGGAACCGGGACGAAGCGGTCGCAGCGACCGCCATGGTCCGGGACTCCTGTCGCCCCCCGACTCTACGCCCGGCGATCCCGAATCCCCAATGACATTTTTCGGTGGCTCATTTCGCGCGATGCACCGCCAGGCCGATCCCGCCGCAAAGCAGTAGAAACGCTCCCGCCGCCGCGGCGATCCAGCCGAAGAACCAGAAGCGCCCGGCAAATACATCCTCGGCATACGAGACCGCGAAGCGCGCCGCGCCGACCCTCGCCGCGGCGAGGCCGCCCATAGCCAGCGCCGCACCGAGCGCAAGCGGCACCCCGAACGGCATCCGCAGAAGCGACAGGACCACGGCCAAAGCCACCCCGATTCCGACCCCGATATAGCCGATCTTCACGGCCCAGAACGGATGGGCGCCAAGCCATTCCGTCAGCCCCAGATCGGCCGCGCCGACAACCAACATCGCGGCGATCAGCATGGCCGCTGCTGAGCGTGCCATGGTCACCTCCACCGCCTTCGGGCCATGCGGCCCGGGCACGGTCAAGACACGATGTCGCGCGCGAGAAGCACCACTCGGTCGCCGAGGTCCTCGGTCTCACGAAAGCCGACATAGCCAAGCCGCTCGGCAATCGCGAAGGACGCGGCATGGCCGACCTCGATCATGGCCCGGCTGCGCCCTCCGAAGGGCTGCGCGTCGAACCAACGGTGCGCGGCGGTCACGGCTTCTCGGCCATAGCCCTGCCCGTGGACCGAGGAGGTCAACACCCATCCCGCCTCCGGCGCGCTATCGAAATCCGGACCCAGCCCCCGCATCCCGGTGAAAAATCCGGCCTGCCCGAGGAGGACGCCATCCGACTTGCGGACAATGCCCCACTGGCCGAACCCTTCGATGACCCAACTCCCGGCGATCCTCAAAAACACCGCCCAGCTTTCCGAGATCGGCCGAGGCTTGCCGCCGATGTAGCGCACGACTTCCGGCTCCTGCCAGATCGCCGCCATCGCCGGAAAATCCTCCCGCCCCATGGCGCGCAGCACCAACCGCTCCGTCTCGATCACCGGTACCATTGCCGTCGCTCCAAATGGAAAACGGCGCCCCGAAGGACGCCGCTTCAAAAAACCGTTCCTACGAACCCGCTCAGGCGGCTTCGGTAATGAACTTCACCGCGTCGCCGAAGGTCTGGATGGTCTCGGCGGCGTCATCCGGGATCTCGATCCCGAACTCTTCCTCGAAGGCCATGACCAGCTCGACCGTGTCGAGGCTGTCCGCGCCGAGATCGTCGATGAACGAGGCGCTCTCGGTCACCTTGTCCTCTTCCACGCCCAGATGCTCGACGACAATTTTCTTCACGCGATCTGCGATGTCGCTCATGTCAAATCCTCATTTTCGCGGACAGTCCCGCTTCCTGGTCCCTTGCTCTTATCGAGCGGCTCAGACCCCGCTCAAAGCGAAGGCCACCGGAATAACACCCGTTAATCCCGGCACGTCGCCGCCGCCTATAGCACAGTCTAATCCCGAGGCAAACGCTTTCGCAACGTGTGTTTTGGACCGGCTCAGACCATGTCCATTCCCCCGTTCACGTGCAGCGTCGCGCCGGTGACATAGGCGGCCTCCGGGCTCGCCAGATAGAGGGCGGCCGCCGCGATCTCCTCGGGTGCGCCCATGCGTCCGGCCGGGATCTGGGCCGAAATCCGCGCCTTCTGCTCGTCGTTGAGCTTGTCGGTCATCGCCGTCGCGATGAAACCCGGCGCCACGCAATTCACCGTGATGCCCCGGCTCGCCACCTCGTGGGCAAGCGACTTCGACATGCCGGTGATGCCTGCCTTGGCCGCGCAATAGTTGCCCTGGCCCGGATTCCCGGTCGTGCCGACGATCGAGGTGATGTTGACGATCCGCCCCCACCGCGCCTTCATCATGCCGCGAACAACGCCCCGGCAGAGCCGGAAGGTCGAGGTCAGGTTGACATCGATGACCGATTGCCACTCCTCGTCCGACATCCGCATGAAGAGGTTGTCGCGCGTGATGCCGGCGTTGTTGACGAGGATATCGACGGCGCCCATCGCGTCCGCGGCGGCTTTCGGCAACGCCTCGACGGCGGCGGCATCGGACAGATTGCAGGGCAGAACATGCGCCCGCTCTCCCAACTCCGCCGCGAGATCGCGAAGCGGCTCCTCCCGCGTGCCCGACAAGGCGACCACCGCGCCCGCGCCGTGCAGTGCCCGTGCGATGGCGCCACCGATGCCGCCAGATGCGCCCGTGATTAGCGCCGATTTCCCCGTCAGATCAAACATTGCCCGCTCCTCACCTTCTTCTGTTCGAAAATACCTCGGGTGCGGTCCGGGGAGGGCAGCGCCCTACCCGGCCGCCTCAAACCTTCGCCGCGGCGACATCCTCGGGCGTGCCGACCGCGCGGGTCTCCGCCTCCTTGGCGATCCGCCGGATCATGCCCGACAGCGCCTTCCCCGCACCGATCTCCCAGAATTCCGTGACGCCGTTCGTCGCCATCCACTCGACGGATTCCCGCCAGCGGACCGAGCCCGTAACCTGCTCGACCAGCAGCGTGCGGATCAGGGCCGGATCGCTCACCGGCCGGGCCCGGACATTGGCGATCACCGGGACCGCCGGGGCTTTGATGCTCACGTCATGAAGAGCCACCGCCATTGCCTCGGCCGCCGGCGCCATCAGCGCGCAGTGGAAAGGGGCTGAGACCGGCAACAGGATCGCCCGCTTCGCCCCCTTTGCCTTGGCGATCTCCAGCGCCCGCTCGACCGCGCCCTTGTGACCCGAGACGACGACCTGCGCCGGATCGTTGTCGTTTGCCGCCTGGCAGACCTCGCCTTCCGCGGCCTCTGCCGCCACCGCAGACGCCGTCTCGAAGTCGAGGCCCAGAAGCGCCGCCATCGCACCCACGCCGACCGGCACCGCCTCCTGCATCGCCTTGCCGCGCAACCGCAGAAGCCGCGCCGTGTCGGCAAGGGTCAGCGCCCCTGCCGCGCAGAGCGCCGAATATTCGCCCAGGGAATGGCCCGCGACGTAGGCGGCCGATGTGACTGGAATGCCCTCAGCCTCGAGCGCCCGCATCGCGGCGATCGAAGTGGCCATCAGCGCCGGCTGGGCGTTCTGGGTCAGCGTCAGCGTCTCTTGCTCGCCCTCCCAGATCAAGGCCGAGAGCTTTTCGCCCAGCGCCTCGTCGACCTCCTCGAAGACCGCTTTCGACACCGCGTAGGCCTCCGCCAACGCGCGCCCCATGCCGATCACCTGCGCCCCCTGGCCCGGAAATACGAATGCGCGCGTCATGGTCCCTCCGTTCGTCGCGAGTTTGTTACCGCATAGCCTGACCGCCCCTCCGGCGCAATCGCAAGGCCAGTGGCAGCGGAACGCCGATGCGCTAGACTGCCGCCGTCTTTGCCGGAGACGCCCATGCCCGTCAGTCCTTCCCTCGACCGCCACGGCTATGACCGCATCACGCGCGCCCTGCACTGGATCATAGCAGTCGCGATCCTCGGCACGCTCGTCCTCGGCCTGATCATGACCCGCCTTCCGGCCACATCAGAAGCCGAAGTCGCGCGGGTCTTCCGGGCCTATTCGGTTCACAAGACCCTGGGTGTCCTGATCCTGGCGCTGGCGTGTTTCCGCCTCGTCTGGACCCTCGGCCATTCCGGGCCCGGCCCCCTTCACCCCGAACGGCGGGTGGAGACGTTCCTGGCCCGCCTCGTCCACGCGGCGCTCTGGGGGGCGATGTTCCTCCTTCCCCTCTCCGGCTGGCTCCACCACTCCGCCGCCCCCGGCTTCGCGCCGATCCTCTGGCCCTTCGGCCAGTCCCTGCCCATCGTCCTTCCCGACGAAGGCAGGGCGCTGATCTTCCGCTCGATCCATGCGACGGCCGGCTGGCTCCTCATCGCCGCGCTCGCGCTTCATGTCGCCGGCACGCTGAAACACACGCTCGTCGATCGCGACGCGACGCTTGCCCGCATGGTGCGCGGCACGGGCCCCGCAACCGCCCCCGCGGGCCCGCCGCGGACGGCCCTCGGCGCGGCGCTTGCCCTCTGGCTGGCGGCGGTCCTTTTCGCCATCCAAACCACCCCCGCGCCCGAGCCAGACCCTTTCGACACGATCGACCTGCCGGTCGGCGTCGACGAACCCACCCCGCCCGCCGACTGATCGGGCGCTTGCATCCTGACCGCTTTCCTCTATAAGGCCGCATCCTTCCGTATTCACGAAACCGGCGAAGCCTCTCGTGGCGGGACGCGGAAGGTCTGATCCCGCCTATGAAGCCGCCCGAAAAGACAGGAGTATGCATGCCGCTTTACGAGCATGTCCTCATCGCGCGTCAGGACCTTTCCAACGCGCAGGCCGAAGGCCTCATCGAACACTTCTCCACCGTCCTCGCGGATAACGGCGGCAAGGTCGTCGATCATGAGTACTGGGGCGTCAAGACGATGGCCTACAAGATCAACAAGAACCGCAAGGGCCACTATGCCTACCTGCGTTCGGACGCGCCCTCGGCCGCCGTGCAGGAGATGGAGCGTCTGGCCCGTCTGCACGACGACGTGATGCGCGTGATGTCGATCAAGGTCGACGCCCACGAAGAAGGCCCGTCGGCACAGATGCAGAAGCGTGACGACCGCGGCGAACGCGGTGACCGCGGAGATCGTGGCGACCGCCGCGACCGCCGTTGATCAAAGCCTGAGGAAAGGAACCTAACACATGGCGAACAAACCGTTTTTCCGCCGCCGCAAGGTCTGCCCCTTCTCGGGCGACAATGCGCCGAAGATCGACTACAAGGACG
>JBNKFC010000440.1:0-2636 GCA_050289105.1 Paracoccaceae bacterium
CAGGAACGTCGCGGTCCGTGGCATACTGGGCGAGCCTTTCCTCGAGAAAGGTGGTCAGCCGGGACTGTGCCGCCGCTTCGCCGACCGAGGCGAAGCGTGCCACCACGCCCGCGCCGCGATCCATCGCCGCCGCCATCTCCCAGTCCGCCAGATGATCCGTCGCGGGCCAGCGGTCAGGCGGTCGAAGCCGTGCCGGCGCATCCACCGGGGCACCGGGGTCGCGGTCGCGGACCGCGCGCCAGTAGGGCGTATAGACGCTGTAGGCTCTGCCCTGCCCGGTCTCGACCGTCCACGGCTCGAACAGGACCGCGCCGGGAAAACTCCGCGCCTCCACCCCCGCCCCGCCTTCCGCCGACGCGAGCGCCGCCTTCACCTCACTGTCGCGGGCGATTGCGGCGCGGTCGTACCCGCGCGTCCAGTGGACCGCACCCGCCCCGGTCTCCTCCAGCAAGGCGCGAAGCACATCGAGCGCCCGACCCCGCCGTAACACGAGCCGGGACCCCAAGGCATCGAGTGCCCGCGCGAACGCCGCCACGCCCTCGCCCAGCCGCCATTTCGCCGCGGCGCCCAGCGCCTCGACGGTCTCATCATGGATGAAGACGGGGATGATCGGCCGTCCCGTCGCCACCGCCGCCGTCAGTGCCGGATGGTCCGAAAGCCTCAGATCGCGCCGGAACCAGAGAATGACCGCTGTCTGATCCTGATCTTTCATTGTGGCTCAAATACCTCCGGGGGGCGCGGAGGGCAGGCGGCCCCCCGCCCTTCGCTCAAAGCACCTTTTCCAGCGCGCCGATCAGCCGCGCGACGTCCTCGGCCGAGGTATAATGCACCATCGACAGCCGCAGCACCCCGGCCTCCGGGTCGATCCCCATCGCCGTCAAGGGCCGGACCGCATAGAAATCGCCCGCCCAGCAATTGATTCCGTGCTCGGCCAAGGCCGCTGAAACCGGCTCCGCCGCGCGGCCGAGTTCCACCGCCACCGTCGGCGCCCGCGCCCCGGCATCGCGCGGGCCGATCAGCCGGACATCGTTGCGTGCCGCGAGGTAGTCGAGAAGCGGCTGACAAACAGCCACCTCCTGTGCCCGCATCAGGTCATGTACCGCCGCCGCCCGCTTCGCCGCATCCGGCTCGGGCCCGAAATGGTGGGCGTGAAGCGTGTCGAAATAATCCGCGATCCCGGCCGAGGCCGCGACCTGCGCATGGTCCGGCCCTGCCGGAGTGAAGCGCTTGTAGAGCGTCTCGCCGTTGAACCAGTGCCCCTGGTTCGGAAGCGCCATCCCCAATTCCTCGCGGATCGCCATGATCCCCTGATGGGGCCCGTAGGTCTTGTAAGCCGAGAAGAGATAGATGTCGGCGGCGAGCGCCCCAACATCCGGTATCCCGTGCGGCGCATAGCTCACCCCGTCGACGCACGCTGCCGCCCCTGCCCCATGCGCCATCGCCACGATCTCGGCCACCGGATTGATCTCGGCCACCACGTTCGAGCAATGCGGAAAGCAGACGAGCCGCACCCGGCCATCCTTCAGCAACGGTGCGAGCCGGTCCGGGTCGAGATGCCCGGTCGACGGATCGATCTTCCATTCCCGAACCTCGACGCCGTCCTCGGCCAAGCGCCGCCACGGGCCGGAATTCGCCTCGTGGTCCTGATCGGTGACGACGATCGCCTCCCCGGGCTTCAGCCAGCGCCGGACGGCTTGCGCCAGCACATAGGTGTTCTGCGTGGTCGAGGGGCCAAAGCTGAGCTCGTGGGTCTTGACCCCCATCATCGCGGCCAGACGGGTCCGCGCCTCGTCCATCTCGGCCCCTCCCGCGGTCGCGGCGGCATAGGGCGCGTAGGGCTGCACCTTGCGTTCGCGGTAAAAGCGGGTCAGCCGGTCAACGACCTGGGCGCAGGCATAGGACCCGCCGGCATTCTCGAAAAACGCCTTGTCGGCAAGATCGGGCACCGAAAAGGCGGGGAACTGGTGGCGAACGAAATCGAGATCGAGCTGCATCGGCACTCCTGCGCATGAGGTCCCGGCAGCCTGCCCCGACCTCGCGCGGACTGCAATGCCCCGGCGCGCTCAGGACCGACCCGAAAGGCAAGATCCCGAATGGTTGCGCGCAGCGGGCCGCTCAGCCGCGTCGGGCAAGAAAGGCGTCGAACGCTTTCAGGGACGTGTCGGACACGTAATGCTCGATCCCTTCGGCATCGAGTTCCGCGGTTTCGAGCGGCACGCCCACCGCCACGAGCAGATTGACCACGGTGCGATGCCTGGCGCGCACCTTGTCGGCGAGCGCGGCGCCATCCTCGGTCAGGAACACACCGCGATAGGGACGCGAGACCGCAAGGCCTTCGCGCTTCAGACGCGCCACGGCTTTCGTGGCCGTGGGGGCGGCGACGCCCATCCGTTCGGCGATATCGGCGATTCTGGCCTCGCCATGGGCTGCGATCAGATCTCCGATCATCTCGACATAGTCCTCCAGCAACGCGTTGGACTGCGCTTCACGCGCCCGCACGAATCCATCGGGCTGGAGGGCGGAGTGGTTCGAGTCCTCTGACGGCATCCGTCGTCCTTCGTCGATCTCTCCCGCGCGACCGAGGCGGGCGCGTGCCTTATACCTCCGGCCCGGCAGGCGGACCACCCCCGCCATTT
>JBNKFC010000441.1:0-3381 GCA_050289105.1 Paracoccaceae bacterium
GATTTCGACCTCCTGAGCCATTTCGCCCAGAAACTTCCGGTCATTATCATCGCCCGGCTGCTCGGCGTGCCGGAAGACAGGGCCGACGACCTTCTCGCTTGGTCGAACGCCATGGTCGGCATGTACCAGGCGCGCCGCACGAGAGAGACCGAGGACGCCGCCGTCGCCGCGACCGAGGCGTTCGTCACGTTCCTGCGGGCCTATGTCGACGACCGCCGCGCCGCGCCGGCCGACGATCTCATCACGCACCTCATCGCCGCCGAGCCGGACGGAGAAAAGCTTTCCACGGACGAGTTGATCGCGACCTGCATCCTCCTGCTGAATGCCGGGCACGAGGCAACGGTTCACACGCTGGGGAACGGCATCAAGGCCTTGATTGAGAACGGGTTTGGCGCCGATGTCCTTACCCCGGACCGGATCGAGGGCACGGTCGAGGAAATCTTCCGCTTCGATCCCGCGCTCCATCTCTTCACCCGTTACGCCTACGAGGATATCGAGATCGCCGGCCACAGGTTCCGCCGCGGCGACGTGGTGGGCTGTCTGCTCGCCGCAGCCAACCGAGACCCCGGCGCCTGGGACACGCCCGCCCGGTTCAACCCGGACCGCCCGGTCAAGCCAAACCTCACTTTCGGGGCCGGTCTGCATTTCTGCGTCGGCGCGCCGCTTGCCCGCCTCGAACTCCAGACCGCTCTGCCGATCCTCTTCGACCGGTTGCCCGACCTGGAGATTGCCGCCCCGCCCCGCTACGCCAATCTCTATCATTTCCACGGTCTCGAGCGCCTGGTCGTCAGGTCAAGCAATCGGCTTTGAAACTGGCCCAACACCTGCGCCCTAGAGCGGCAGGAGAGTCGTCGACTTGATCTCTTCCATGCTGAGAAGCGCCGTCACGTTGTAGATCTTCACCTCTGAAATCAGCGCCTGGTAGAAGGTGTCGTAGGCCCGCGCATTCTTCACCCGCACCTTCAGGATATAGTCGATATCGCCGGCCAGCCGGTGCGCCTCCATCACCTCGGGCCGGGCCTTCAGCGTCTTCAGGAACTTCTTTTGCCACTCCGCCTCGTGCTCCGAAGTGCGGATCAGCACGAAAAAGCAGGCCTCGAGCCCCAACGCCTCGGCATCCAGAAGCATCGTCTGCCGGCCGATCACTCCGGCCTCCTTCATCTTGCGGATGCGATTCCAGACAGGGGTCTTCGACGAGCCCACCTTTCGGGCGATCTCGTCCAGTGACTGACCGGCATCCTCTTGCAGTTCGCTGAGGATTTTCCGATCCACCTCGTCGAGCCGGACTGACATTCGCGTTTTCCTCCGAATTCGAAACACGGGCCTTACATGGAAGCGTATAGAGAACATACGTCCTTATTTGCAAGGATATATGGCGCTATTATGGGAAAATTTCCTATATTGGGCGAGAAGAGAAGCCTCCATAGCAAGGACCCTGCGACATGAGCCGCGCCTTCACGCCGAAAGTCGTCACCGCCAACGCGCTGATTGAGGGAGATGTCGTCTACCTCACCGCCGACGATCGCTGGACCCGCAACCATGCCGAGGCCGAACTGATCGAGGATGAGGCGCACGCCCAGCTCCGGCTCCTGAAGGCCGGTAGCCAGAAGAACCTGATCGTCGGCGCCTACCTCGCCGAGGCGCGGCGCGGGTCGAGCGGTCCCGAACCCATCCATTTCCGCGAGGCGTTCCGCACCCGCGGCCCCTCGAACTACGCACACGGCAAGCAGGAGGCGCGTCATGTATAAGTATTCCGATTTCGACGAGGCCTTCGTCCGCCAGCGGAACGCCCAGTTCCGCGCCCAGGTGGAGCGCCGCATTTCCGGAGCGCTGACCGAGGACGAATTCAAGCCGCTCCGCCTGATGAACGGCCTCTACCTCCAGCTTCACGCCTACATGCTGCGCGTGGCGATCCCCTACGGGACGATCTCATCGACCCAGATGCGCCAGCTCGCCTGGATCGCCGAACGCTGGGACAAGGGCTACGGCCATTTCACCACGCGGCAGAACATCCAGTTCAACTGGCCGAAGCTCACCGACGTCCCCGACATGCTCGACGCGCTGGCCGAGGTGCAGATGCACGCGATCCAAACGAGCGGCAACACGATCCGCAACGTCACCGCCGACCATTTTGCCGGTGCGGCCGCCGATGAGATCGAAGATCCGCGCCCGACCGCGGAACTCATCCGCCAATGGTCGACCGACCACCCCGAATTCCAGTTCCTGCCCCGCAAGTTCAAGATCGGCGTCACCGGTTCCCCCAACGACCGCGCCGTCACGAAGTCGCATGACATCGGCCTTCGGATCGTGCGGGGCGGGTCCGGTCAGACGGGCTACGAGGTGATCGTCGGCGGCGGCCTCGGCCGCACGCCGATGGTTGGCCAGGTGATCCGGCCCTTCCTGAAGAAGGACGATCTGCTGCCCTACCTCGATGCCGTCGTCTCGACCTACAACCTCTTGGGGCGGCGCGACAACAAGTACAAGGCGCGCATCAAGATCACAGTTTTCGAGAACGGGATGGAAAAGTTCCGCGACGCGGTGGAAGCACGTTTCGAACAGACCAAGCGCGAATTCGGCGGGGTTGATCCCCAAGTCCGTAAGAATATCGAACAATCCTTCGCCTTGCCGACTTTCCGCAACGAGTCGGAAGATGGCTACGAGACGGCGCGCAAGGCCGATCCCGTCTTCCGCGCCTGGACCGACACCAACCTGACCGCGCACCGCGCGCCGGGCTACGCGATCGTTACCGTTTCGCTGAAGGCGCATGGGCAGACGCCGGGCGATGCTTCCTCCGCGCAGATGCACCTGCTGGCCGACCTCGCCGACAGGTATGGCCACGGCGAACTGCGCATCAGCCACGAACAGAACGTCGTCCTGCCGCATGTTCACAAGTCCGACCTCTGGGCGCTTCATGCCGCGCTGAAGACCGAGGGGCTGGCGACGGCCAATATCGGCCTCGTCTCCGACATCATCGCCTGCCCCGGCATGGACTACTGCGCGCTCGCCACCGCCCGCTCGATCCCCGTCGCACAAGAAATCGCCACGCATTTCCATGCGCTCGGGCTCGAAGAGGAAATCGGCCAGCTCAAGATCAAGATCTCGGGTTGCATCAATGCCTGCGGCCACCACCACGTTGGCCATATCGGGATCCTCGGCCTCGACCGCGCGGGCGTGGAGAATTACCAGATCACGCTTGGCGGCGATCATACCGAGACCCTGACGCTCGGCGAGCGTGCCGGTCCCGGTTTCGCCTATGACGAAATCGTCCCGGCGGTCGAACGGCTTTTGCGCGCCTATCTCGCACTCCGCGACGACGCGGGGGAGACCTTCCTCGACGCCTATCGCCGTCTCGGGGCGGAACCGTTCAAGGCCGCGCTCTAC
>JBNKFC010000442.1:0-3245 GCA_050289105.1 Paracoccaceae bacterium
CTGCCCTCGCTCGGGGAACTCGCTTTGCAGGGAAAGTCGAACCTTCAGGCCCCGTGGCTCGGTTTCTCGGCCTTCTTCACCTTCGCGATCATGCTCTCGCTTCTGGTCTTCATCTTCGAAGGCGTGCGCGATGCCTTCGACCCGAGAAAGACCTTCAAGTGAGCACCGTCCTCGATATCCGCGACCTGAAGGTCAGTTTCCGTCAGGACGGCCGCAAGATCGAGGCCGTGAAGGGCGTGAGCTTTACCGTCGGCAAGGGCGAGACCGTGGCGCTTGTCGGCGAAAGCGGGTCGGGCAAGTCGGTGACGGCGCTCTCGACCGTGGCGCTTCTCGGCGGCAATGCCGAGGTCGCGGGGTCGGTCAAATATCTCGACCGCGAGATGATCGGAGCGCCGGAACCGGTGCTACGCGACGTGCGCGGCAACGATATCAGCTTCATCTTTCAGGAGCCGATGACCTCGCTCAACCCGCTGCACACGCTGGAAAAGCAGCTTGCCGAGAGCCTGTCGCTGCATCAGGGGCTGAGCGGCGAGGCCGCGCGGGCGCGGATCGTCGAGCTTCTGAAAAAGGTCGGAATCGACGACCCAGAGCGCCGGCTGGCGGATTATCCGCATCAGTTGTCAGGCGGTCAGCGGCAGCGGGTGATGATCGCGATGGCACTGGCGAACGGGCCGGAACTCTTGATCGCGGACGAACCGACAACGGCTTTGGACGTGACCATTCAGGCCCAGATCCTTGACCTTCTGGCCGACCTCAAGGAGCGCGAGGGGCTGAGCCTGCTCTTCATCAGCCACGACCTCGGCATCGTGCGGCGGATCGCCGACCGGGTCTGCGTGATGCAGGGCGGCGAGATCGTGGAGCAGGGGCCGGTGGCGGAGATCTTCGCCAACCCGAAACACCCCTATACGCAGAAACTGCTGGCGGCCGAACCGCATGGCCGGCCCGACCCGGTGCCTGACGGCGCAGAAGAGATCGTGCGGACGGAGGATCTGCGCATCTGGTTCCCGATCCAGCGGGGCTTGCTGCGCAAGACGGTGGGCCATGTGAAGGCCGTGAATGCCGCGTCGATCTCGGTCCGGGCGGGCGAGACGCTGGGCATCGTGGGCGAAAGCGGATCGGGCAAGACGACGCTCGCGCTGGCCATCATGCGGCTGATCGCGTCGGAGGGGCCGATCCTCTATCTTGGCCAGGACATTTCCAAATGGCGCCCGCGCGAATTGCGCAAGCTCAGGCGGGACATGCAGATCGTCTTCCAGGACCCCTATGGCAGCCTCTCGCCGCGGATGACGGCCGAACAGATCATCGCGGAGGGCCTTTCGGTCCACGAGGTGGAGCCAGGCCGCGACCGGCGCGAGATGGTGGCCGAGATCATGACCGAGGTCGGGCTCGACCCGGCGACGATGGAGCGTTACCCGCACGAGTTTTCCGGCGGCCAGCGCCAGCGGATCGCGATTGCCCGCGCGATGATCCTGCGTCCGAAAGTGGTCGTTCTGGACGAGCCGACCTCGGCGCTCGACATGACGGTTCAGGTGCAGATCGTGGAGCTTCTGCGCTCGCTCCAGCGTCGGCACGGGCTGGCCTACCTCTTCATCAGCCATGACTTGCGGGTGATCCGGGCGCTTGCCCACAAGATCATCGTGATGAAGGCGGGCGACGTGGTCGAGGGCGGCGACAGCGCGGCAGTATTCGACTCGCCGCAGACGGATTACACGCGCGAACTGATGGCGGCCGCCTTCGGACATCCCGCGAAGACCGCATGAAGATCCTCTTCGTCCACCAGAACTTTCCGGGCCAGTTCCCCCATCTCGCGCCGGCGCTCGCCGCGCGCGGGCACCAGGTTCTGGCGCTCACGACCGAGACCAACAACCGGCCGTCGCCAGTTCCCGTGCTCCGATACCGGACGCCGGCGCAGACCGCGGCGGAGGGGCTTGGTCGCACCTATGCCGAAGCCGCCGAGCGCGGGCTTGTGACGGCGAAGGCCGCCGCGCAGATGCGGTCCGAGAAGGGCTTCGTGCCCGACGTCGTGTTCGGCCATGGCGGCTGGGGCGAGACGCTCTTTCTGCGCGAGGTCTGGCCGGAAGCCCGGCACCTGACCTACGCCGAGTTCTTCTATCACTCGACCGGGCTCGACACCGATTTCGATCCCGAGTTCTCGGGCCCCGACCTCGGCCGACGGATGCGCACGTCGGCGCGCAAGACGCATCTTCTCATGGCGCTGTCCGAGGCCGATGCGGCTTTGTCTCCGACGCGGTGGCAGGCCTCGACCTTTCCGGACATCTACCAGGACCGGATCACGGTGATCCATGACGGCGTCGATACCGACCGCGTCCGCCCCGACCCCGAGGCCACGCTGACGCTGCCCGGCGGGCGGATCCTTCGTGCCGGCGACGAGGTCCTGAGCTTCGTGAACCGCAACCTGGAGCCCTATCGCGGCTACCATACCTTCATGCGCGCCTTGCCTGACGTGATGAAGGCCCGCCCCAACGCGCAGGTCGTGATCGTGGGTGGTGACGGGCAGAGCTATGGCCCCGCGCCCGGCGCCGGCATGACCTGGCGGCAGCTCTTTCTTGACGAGGTCGCCGGACGGCTCGACCTTTCCCGCTTGCATTTCGTCGGCACGGTGCCCTATGCGGACTACCTTGCGCTGATGCAGATCACGCGCGCGCATGCCTACCTGACCTATCCCTTCGTGCTGTCCTGGTCGATGCTGGAAGCGATGAGCGCCGGGGCGCTCGTCATCGGGTCGCGCACGCCGCCGGTGGAGGAGGTGATCCGCGATGGCGAAAACGGCCGGCTGGTGGATTTCTTCGATGTGGCGGGCTGGTCAGAGGCTCTGACCGAGGCGCTTGCCGATGCGGACGCGGCACGGGGCCTGCGCGCGGCGGCGCGCGAAACCATCGTCAATGGCTACGACCTGAAACGGCACTGCCTGCCGCGTCTCATCGCGTTCGTGGAAGGCCACGCCGGCTAGGCCGGATCAGACGGCCGGGCTGTGACCCGCCTTCGACAGATCGTAGGCATCGAAGGAGCGGGCGATCATCCGCGTCAGCGGCCGGGCATGTTCGGGGATCGAGAGGCCCGCCTCGGTCACGGTGATCATGTCTCCGAACTCCCGCTGCGCAGGTTCGAACAAGGCCGATAGCTGCGCCGCGCTCAGGCCGAAGCGGTCGCGGATTTCGGCGGCATCGATGTGGAAATCGCACATCAGCGCCTCGATCATCCGCGCGCGGAGGATGTCCTCGCCC
>JBNKFC010000443.1:0-11598 GCA_050289105.1 Paracoccaceae bacterium
GAGCAGTCCGCACGCAAACGCCGGACCGACAAAAGGGCAAAGGGCGCGGCAGATGCCGCGCCCTTTCGTCATTCGCTGTGGCTGGAAAGCCGGCAGGTCAGTGCGCTGTCGCCCCCGCGCCATCGCCCTTGTCGGCGATCGCGGCCTTGGCGGCAGCCTCTTCGGCTTCCGCATCCCAGTGGATCGGTTCGGGCGTCCTGACCAGCGCCTGTTTCAGCACCTCGCGGACATGCGATACGGGGATGATCTTTAGCCCCGACTTCACGTTGTCCGGGATCTCCGGCAAGTCCTTGGCGTTCTCTTCCGGGATCAGCACCGTCTTGATGCCGCCCCTGAGCGCCGCCAGAAGCTTCTCCTTCAACCCGCCGATCGCCAGCACGTTGCCGCGCAAGGTCACCTCGCCCGTCATGGCGATGTCCTTCTTGACCGGGATCTGCGTCAGGACGGAAACGATGGAGGTCACCATCGCCACGCCCGCGCTCGGCCCGTCCTTGGGCGTCGCGCCTTCCGGCACGTGGACGTGAATGTCGATCTTCTCGAAGACCGGGGGTTTCACCCCGAGCTCCGGGCTGATCGCCCGAACGAACGAGGACGCGGCCTCGATCGATTCCTTCATCACGTCGCCGAGCTTGCCGGTGGTCTTCATCCGCCCCTTGCCGGGCAGCTTCAGCGCCTCGATCGACAAGAGGTCGCCGCCGACAGAGGTCCAGGCAAGGCCGGTGACCACACCGATCTGGTCCTCCTTCTCGGCCAGCCCGTAGCGGAACCGCTTCACCCCGAGGAAATCCTCAAGGTTCTTCGGCGTCACCTCGACGCTCGTCACGTCCTTGCGGACGATCTTGGTCAGCGCCTTCCGGGTCAGCTTGGAGATCTCGCGTTCGAGGTTCCGCACCCCCGCCTCGCGGGTATAGGTGCGGATCATCTCCTGCAGCGCCGCATCCGTCAGCTTGAACTCGGTCTTCTTCAGCCCGTGGTTCTTGATCTGCTTCGGAATGAGATGCTGTTTCGCGATCTCGCGCTTCTCGTCCTCGGTGTAGCCGGCCAGCGGGATGATCTCCATCCGGTCCAGAAGCGGCGAAGGCATATTGTAGCTGTTCGCCGTGGTCAGGAACATCACGTTCGAGAGGTCGTATTCGACCTCAAGATAGTGATCGATGAAGGTCGCGTTCTGTTCCGGATCCAGCACCTCGAGCATCGCCGAAGCCGGGTCGCCGCGGAAATCCTGGCCCATCTTGTCGATTTCATCGAGCAGGATGAGCGGATTCGTCGTCTTCGCCTTCTTCAGCGCCTGGATGATCTTGCCGGGCATGGAGCCGATATAGGTCCTACGGTGGCCGCGGATCTCCGACTCGTCCCGGACACCGCCGAGCGAGATTCGGATGAACTCACGCCCCGTCGCCTTCGCGACCGACTTGCCGAGCGAGGTCTTGCCGACGCCCGGAGGGCCGACGAGGCAGAGGATCGGGCCTTTCATCTTCTGGCTGCGCTGCTGCACCGCCAGGTATTCGACGATCCGTTCCTTGACCTTCTCCAGGCCGTAGTGGTCGTTGTCCAAGACCTCCTGCGCCTTGCGCAGATCCTTCTTGACGCGGGACTTCACGCCCCACGGCAGGCTCAGAAGCCAGTCGAGATAGTTGCGCACGACGGTGGCTTCGGCCGACATCGGCGACATGGACTTGAGCTTTTTCAGCTCCGCCTCGGCCTTGTCACGCGCCTCCTTGGAGAACTTGGTCTTGGCGATCTTCTCAGCCAGCTCATTGACTTCGTTCTGGCCGTCCTCGCCGTCGCCCAGCTCCTTCTGAATGGCCTTCATCTGCTCATTCAAATAGTATTCGCGCTGGGTGCGCTCCATCTGCGTCTTTACGCGGGACTTGATCTTCTTCTCGACCTGCAGGACCGACATTTCGCCCTGCATCAAGCCATAGACCTTCTCCAGCCGTTCTGCGACGTCGAGCGTCTCTAGAAGCTCCTGCTTCTGGTTCACCTCGATGCCGAGATGGCCCGAGACGAGGTCGGCAAGCTTCGCCGGCTCGCGGCTTTCTGCCACTGCCGCCAGCGCCTCTTCCGGCACGTTCTTCTTGATCTTGGCGTAGCGTTCGAATTCCTCCGCGACCGAGCGCAGAAGCGCCTCGACCGTCGCCGGGTCGCCGGGCATTTCGGTCAGCGGCTCGCAAGCGGCCTCGAAATAGGCGTCGTTCTCGATGAATTCCACGATGCGAACGCGGGCCTTGCCCTCGACAAGAACCTTCACAGTGCCGTCGGGCAACTTCAGGAGCTGCAACACGTTGGCCAGCACGCCGGCCTTGTAGATGCCGTCGGTCGAGGGGTCGTCCTGCGTCGGGTCGATTTGCGACGACAGCAGAATCTGCTTGTCCTCGCGCATCACCTCTTCCAGCGCCCGCACGGATTTCTCGCGCCCCACGAAGAGCGGCACGATCATGTGCGGGAACACCACGATGTCACGCAGGGGCAGCACCGGGTAGCTGGGGGACAATTGTTCTTTCATTCGCGTATCCTGTTCTCGGCAAAAGGACACCGGCCCCGGTCTTCGGCGGCACCCGGCCCTTTCCGTTCCGCGTCCTATCTAAGCAGGCACCCGGCCCGCTTCAACCGGACGAGAGCCCGGCCCCTTCACAATGCCGTTGTGGAGCGACGAGGGCAAGGACGCAAAAGCGCAACATGAACGCAGCGCGGGGCTTCGCCTGTCCGGTCTGCGCGCGCATCTTCTCACTGCACCATTTCCGAACCGGCGCCGCCCGGCATCCGCGCCGGGCGGGCGGTCCGTCACTCATCCGCTCATTCGGCCGCGATGGCCGGACGCGACTTGTCCGCAGGCATGCTGAGCACGGCGTAGCTGCGCCCGTCCTGGCTGTAGGGCTGGCCGATCCGGTCACAGGCCCAGCCGAGTTGCCGCAGCGCCCTCAGCAGCGGCAGCCGGGTGAGCGAGATCAGCTCGGACGCCCCCTGCGAGCGCGCCATGTCCGCCAGACCGTCGACGATCAGCGACAGGCACTCCGCCCGCTCTTCGGCCGAGCCGATGTCCTCGGCCATGACGAGCCGGGAGCATTCCCAGACGAGCGGCGTCCGGATCGGTCCGTCGATGACGCTTTTCGGGATCGTCGGCAGCTTGCCCTCCAGCACGTCGTTCAGCATGCAGCCCGCGCCGTTCCACTCCGCCATGGTCGAAAGCGCGCGCGCGCCGCCCATCACACGACCGTCGCGCACCACGAGCGAATAGTGGGTCATGGGATTGTCGTACTGGTCCATCTCGACCAAGTCGTTGTGTGGAATGTCCCAGCCAAGCTCATCCACGAACACCCGCTTGCGCATCCTGAGGTAGTCGTAGAAGGCCGCGCCGTGCTGATGCATGTTGAGAAGGTCGAAAGTGATGTTTTCCATGTTATGCCCCTCCTGATAGGCGAGGCGATTAGAGCATTAACCTGAAACGGGAAAAATCCTATTTGGCGAGTAGAAGACACAACTTCGCCATATAATTGTGCGTCGCGGCTTCTGCGCCGCGCGCGGGAGGGTTGCAGACGTCAAAGCAGGGCGTGACTCACGGCAATGGACACAGCCTGGCTGATTGTCTTCGCCCCCAGCTTCAGCTTGGCGTTCTTCAGCCGCTGCTTGATCGCGCCTTCCGAAACGCCGAGCGCGTTGGCGATCTCTTTCAGCAAGAGCCCGTCACGCACCATCCGCAGCGCCTCAAGCTCGGCCTCGGTCAGGTTCGTCGGCGGGGCCGTCGCCTCGTGCAGGCGGCGGAGTTTCTGGGCGAGAAACGCGATCTCTTCATCGGTGAATTCCCGGTCCGACCGCGCGAAGGAGCCGAAGCTCCGCTGGCCTTCCGTCCCGGTCGACGCACAGGAGATCGCCGCGCCGTATCTCAGCCCATGCAGCGCGGCCTCGTCGAAGATGCCGCGCGGATCGGGCAGGTCAATCGCGCTCCAGCGGATGGTCCCGGAATTGGCGTAAAGCCATTTCATGACCGGGTCGTAGAGCATGTAGCCGCGCTGGGTGTAGACGTCGATCCAGGCTTCGGGAAGCGCATTGGTTTCAGCGATCGGGAAGGCAAAACCAACGCGCAGCGCGATATAATAGCCAGCCGGAGCAAAAAAGGAAAACTCGCGCCCATTCGCGGCGTGTTCCATGCTAGATTCATCCCGTTCGCGTGCAGGCGGGTCCCAATCAAACGACCCAGAGTTGTAGCGGCAGCCCGGATATGACACGAATTGGCCGGCGAAGGAAGACAGCGGCGGCACGAGGGGACCGTATGGAACGACAGGATAGGATCAGCGCGCTTCTGGCTCGTTTGCATCAGGCGAGCCCCGCCGGCTTCGCAATCGCCCTTCATGTGCGCTACACGGCGCCGAAGTACCTCTTTCAATCCTACGCCAAGGATTGGCTCGATGTCTATTCTCGCGAGGGCCTCGTTCTCCACGACCCGGTGGTGCGTTGGGGATTCGAGAACGAAGGAACGATCCGCTGGAGCGAACTTGAAGATCCGGCCGGGATCATGACCCGCGCCGCGGAATACGGCCTGAAATACGGGGCGGTCATCGCTCTCGTCCGCAATGGCGGGCGCAGCATGGCGGGCTTCGCGCGATCGGACCGCGAGCTGACGGACGCCGAGATCGCTGCGATGAAGGCCGACCTGAGCGAGCTGCACGACGTCACCGAACGCGCAGAGGCGCTCTCTCCCTCTGTACACACGACGCTCAAGCAGATGTCGATCTTCCTGACACACGGCTGAAGCGGCCGGCGCGGCCCGGCATCCCCCCTTGCGGACGAGAGCGGCCTTGCGATGTGTCAACGCGGCCGCACGATCCCCATGCCAGTTTGTGAAAACAGGCGCCGTTTGGCGGTTTGAATCAGGCTGAATTCCGAGGTCACGCGCATGGACGAAGCGGGAGGTCACATCGGGTCAAGAGCCCGCACGATCCGCTTGGTGACGCATGCCACCTGGATCGCGGGTTTGGCGATGTTTGCCGGGCTGGGTGTTCTCAGTAGAGAGATCCTGGTGGCGAGGAATATCGCGGTTGTGCCTTGGAGCAGAGGCATCGCGCTCTTCGTTCCCTTCGCGCTTGCTCACGAAATCCCAATCCTACTCTACACGGCCCTGCTTCGCCGCGCCTGTCTGCAAGCGTTCCGCGGTAAGACGACCGGCTTTTCCAGATACTTGCTGTCGGTCGTTGCAACATCGGTTTCGGTCGAAAAGGCGGAGGAGTTTCCCAAGCTGCTCTACGCGGTGCTTGGGTCCTGCCTTGCCCTGTTGCTGGCAAGCGGGGCCTCGTTGTTGGGGTCGGTTCTTTATACCGGCCCGGGCGGGTTCGCCGAAGTCGTCGTGATGATGCTGGCGATGCTTCCGCTCACGCTTGGATACGCATCGGTTTTCGGGCTTGTCAGCGCGGCCATCGGCGGCGCTTTGGGTGTCTGGATTTACAACGTTCGACACACCCGGAATGCGAAAGCACGCTGACAGCCCTGCCCTCGGGTCAACCGCCACTCGCAGCCGGCCTTCAGCACTCTACAGCGCCTCGATATCGCCCTCGGCGCGAAGCGCATGGAAATTCGCGACGAATGCTGCAAGCCGCCGCCCCGCGATCGCGTCGCGCAGACCGTGCATCAGCTCCTGATAATAGTGCAGGTTGTGCCAGGTCAGCAGCATCGACGCGATGATCTCGCCGGCGCGCGTGACATGGTGCAGGTAGGCACGGCTGTAGCCACGACAGGCCGGGCAGGTGCAAGCCTCGTCCAAGGGGCGCGGGTCATCTTGGTGGCGGGCGTTCCGGATATTGACAACGCCGCGACGGGTGAAGGCCTGGCCCGTGCGCCCTGAGCGCGAAGGCAAGACGCAATCCATCATGTCGATACCGCGCTCGACCGCGCCGACGATGTCGTCGGGCTTGCCGACCCCCATGAGGTAGCGCGGCTTGTCTTGCGGAAGGAAGCCCGGCGCATAATCGAGGACCGAGAACATCGTCTCCTGCCCCTCGCCCACCGCGAGCCCACCGACCGCGTAACCGTCGAAGCCGATGGCCTTCAGCGCCTCGGCACTTTCGGCACGCAACTCCTGCGTGACGCCGCCCTGCATGATGCCAAACAGCGCATGACCCGGCCGGTCGCCGAACGCGTCGCGCGACCTTTGCGCCCAGCGCATCGAGAGCCGCATGGATTTCGCGACGGTGTCCTCGGTCGCGGGCAGGGCCGGGCATTCGTCGAAGGCCATGACGATGTCGGAACCGAGGAGGCGCTGGATCTCCATCGAGCGCTCGGGGCTCAGCATGTGCTTGGAGCCGTCGATGTGGGATGAAAAGCGCACACCTTCCTCGGTGAGCTTGCGCAGGGACGCGAGGCTCATCACCTGGAAACCGCCCGAATCGGTCAGGATCGGCCGATCCCAGTTCATGAACCGATGCAGCCCGCCGAGCCGGTCGATGCGTTCTGCGGTCGGCCGCAGCATGAGGTGATAGGTATTGCCGAGAAGGATATCGGCGCCGGTTGCGCGAACACTCTCGGGCAGCATCGCCTTCACCGTGGCGGCGGTGCCAACGGGCATGAAGGCAGGCGTCCGGATCTCGCCCCGCGGTGTGCGGATGGTGCCGGTCCGGGCCTTGCCGTCAGTCGCGGCCAGATGGAATGAAAATCGTGATGTCATGAGGGCCGCTCATATCCGGTCGACCGGCGCTTTTGAAGGGCCCGTGATCGGGCGGAGCGCCCGCCCGAAACGGTCGGGGACCGTTCGTCCTCGCTCGATGGGACCCTCGGGAGTTTCCGGCCAATGTCGGAACGGATGCACTACGCGCGCACTAGGGATGCAATACCCATGTACTACGCCGGCGGGCTGGTATCGGGTGGCCTTTACGCCTCTAGGGCAATTCCCTATATATTTTCTCAACAACTGGACAGGACCGAGATGACCGCTGAAACTTCCGTCCCCGTCGAGGGCACGCCGCTGATCAAGCCATCGACGACCGATCACCCGCTCTACGAGCGTGTCGTGGAGGCATGCCGGACGGTCTATGACCCTGAAATCCCCGTGAATATCTTTGATCTCGGCCTGATCTACACGATCGACATCTCGCCGGAGAACGAGGTCGCGATCGTCATGACCCTGACCGCACCGGGCTGCCCAGTCGCAGGTGAGATGCCCGGCTGGGTCGCCGAGGCGGTGGAACCGCTGGACGGTGTGAAGCAGGTCGACGTCGAGATGACCTTCGAGCCGCAATGGGGCATGGACATGATGTCCGACGAGGCCCGGCTCGAGCTTGGCTTCATGTAGGCAAGCCAATATGGTTGCTTTTTAAAAAGAAAGTCATATGATTTGCTTTATGGAAAGCAATCAAAATGACTTGACAGCATATGGCAAGGTGGTCGCGGTCCTGACAGGCGATCTCGTCGCATCGCAGAAACATGACACGGCGGAAATCGAGGCAGCGATGGGCCGCATATCTGCAACGGCGCGCACGCTCTCCAAGATGGTCAATGCCGATACCCGTTTCACTCGCTTCCGTGGTGACGGCTGGCAGATCGTGCTCGGACGCGCGGGTTTGGCCCTGCGCGCGGCGCTCATGATCATCGCCGACCTGAAAGCGGAGAACCACCAAATCGAAACCCGTATCTCGGTCGGTGTTGGTCGTTGGGACAACCTCGGAACGGGCAACCTGTCGGATGCGTCGGGGCAGGCATTCTTCGTCTCAGGCAGCCATCTGGACGACATGCCGAAGCACCGGCGACTGGCCATCGCGGGGGGGCGTGACAAGGCCGTTCACGGAGTGGCCGACCGCGACTGGCAGGCGGCTATCTTCGACATGGCGGAATGGATCGCCAACCGCCTGACGCAACCGCAGGCCGAGGCGATGGCGATGGCGCTTCGGGACGACTGGCAGACACAGGACGAGCTGGCGCAGCGCCTCGGCATTACGCGCCAAGCGATGCAGGCGCGATTGACGGGTGCCGGCTTTCAGGCGATGGAGAACGCTATCCACGTCTTGCAGAAGTATCAGTGGGATCCGGCGGCATGATCGAAACCTTCGCCGCACTCCTCCTCGCCCACGCGCTCGCCGATTTCGTCTTCCAGACCGGCTGGATCGCCGCGAACAAGCGGCAGTTCCCGGTCCTTCTGCTCCACGGCGCGATCGTGCTGGCCCTGGCGCAGGCCGCGACTGGGCGGATCGACGCTTGGGAACTCCTGGCTCTCGCGGCGGTCCACATTGCCATCGACGCGGCAAAGGCCCGCATCGCCGCCCCCGGTCTTGCGGCCTTCCTCGCAGACCAGGGCGCGCACGTTCTCAGCCTCGCCGTTCTCGCCTGGTTCCGGCCCGACCTCGCGGCCGGCGGTATCTGGGCGGGCGTAACGGCGGCACCCGCGCTCATGGCGTATCTCGCCGGCGCGATCCTGACCGTGCGGGCAGGCGGCTTCGCGGTCGGGTTCCTGATGCTCGACTATCAGCCCGACGACCTGCCGAAAGGGCTGCCGAACGGTGGCCGCATGATCGGCAACCTCGAACGGGCACTGATCTTCCTGCTCGTCCTCGTCGGGCAACCCGCAGGCATCGGCTTCCTGATCGCCGCAAAATCCGTCCTGCGTTTCGACACCGCCTCGAAGAACCAGCACGCCAGCGAATACGTGATCATCGGCACGCTGGCCTCCTTCGGATGGGCGCTGGCAGCCGCCTACGCGACGCTCTGGCTCGCCACCGCGCTGCCACCCATTGAGATTGCGGCCCCCGCGCCCTAGATTGGGGGCAGGAAACGGAGACGTACATGTTCGGCATTCCCGGCAAATCCCCGGTGACGCTCACCCCCCGCGCGGTGGCGCAGATCACCCGCCTGATGGCGAAGGACGGCGCCTACGGGCTCAAGCTCGGCGTCAAGAAGGGTGGCTGCGCGGGCATGGAATACACGATGGAATTCGCCGCCGAGCCCGGCCCGATGGACGAGGTCGTGGAGCAGGATGGCGCAAGAGTGATGATCGCCCCGATGGCGCAGATGTTCCTGTTCGGCACCGAGATCGACTACGAGACGTCACTTCTGGAATCGGGCTTCAAGTTCAACAACCCGAACGTGGCCGAGGCCTGCGGCTGCGGGGAATCGATCAAGTTCAAGGACATGCCCGAGGCCGGCGCCCCGCGCACATGAGCGTCTCTGACGCGGATATCGCGTTCGCGCTGGAACTTTTCGACGATCTCGGCCCCCTTACCACCCGCAAGATGATGGGCGGTCTCTGCCTTTACCGCGACGGGACGATCTTCGCGATCCTGCACGGTGACGGGTCACTCTGGCTGAAGGGTGCGGGCGATTTCGCCGTTCGGGTCACCGCAGACGGCTGGAAGCGCTGGACCTATACGCGTGACGGCGGAAAGGAAACCGCGATGCCCTACTGGCGGCTACCAGATGCCGCACTTGACGAGCCGGCCCTCGCCTGCGATCTCGCTCGGGATGCTTTGACCCATTTGACCTGAGGAGTGACCATGCGGCGGAAACTGGCGGCGGGCAACTGGAAGATGAACGGCACCACGGCGAGCCTCGCCGAGATCGAGGCGCTTGCCGACGCCCACCCCGCCCCCCGGTCCGAAGTGCTGATCTGTCCGCCGGCCACGCTGATCGCCCAGATGGCCTGGAAGGCCGGCAAGGGCACGGTCGCAGTGGGCGGGCAGGATTGCCATCCGAAAGCGTCCGGGGCCCATACCGGCGACATCTCGGCCGGAATGCTCGCCGATGCCGGTGCCCGCTTTGTAATCCTCGGCCATTCCGAGCGCCGCGCCGATCACGGCGAAAGCGATGCGCTGGTCCGTGCCAAGGCAGAGGCGGCCCATGCGGCCGGCCTTATCGCCGTGATCTGCGTCGGCGAAACCGAGGCCCAGCGCGACGCGGGCGAGACGCTCGCCGTGATCGGCGCGCAGCTGCTCGGCTCCACCCCGGCGAACGCGACGGCCGCCAATACCGTCATCGCCTACGAGCCGGTCTGGGCGATCGGCACCGGTCGCACCCCGACGCTGGAGCAGATCGCCGAGGTGCACGACTTCCTTCGCGCGGAACTTGGCAAGCGCCTGACGGACGCTGACGGCGTCCGGCTTCTCTATGGCGGCTCGGTCAAACCGTCGAACGCGGCCGAGATCTTCGCGACGTCGAATGTCGACGGCGCGCTCGTCGGCGGCGCCAGCCTCAAGGCCGCCGATTTCGGCGCGATTATCGCAGCGCTCGACGCCGCCGTCTGACAATCGCGACCTTTCTGTCGGTCTTGGACAGGCGGTAACCGCCTACGGCCACTAGATTTCGCGTGAACTGACCTTCCCGCGGAGCCGCCCGGCGTGACGACAGCGACCCTCGTTCCCTCGCCGGGCCATTCGCCGTTCGTGGCGAACGCGGCCTGCATCGGGTCCATGCTGATCTGGGCCGTCGGTTTCCCCGTTGCTGACGAGCTTCTGAACCTCATCCCGCCGGTCGCGGTGGGCGCTCTCCGCCTTTCTCTTGCGGCGCTGTTCCTGATCCCCGTCTGGTATCTAGCGGATGGCGGGCGGGAGTTCCGTCGCGCCGATTGGGCGCGCGGCATGATTGTCGGTGCGATCGGCATGGGGATCGGCGCGCTGTTTCTCATCTACGCGCAAAAACGCACGGACGGCATCACGACGGCGGTCATCCTCGCCTCGATGCCGATCGTCGGCATAGCCCTCGAATGTCTTCTCGACGGTCGGCGCCTGACCTGGCGGCTCGGCGTCGGCATCCTGCTCAGCACCGGTGGCGGAATAGCGATCTACGGCGCGCGCATGGGGCATTTCGACATGGGGCTTGGCGCGGCATCGGCCCTCGCGTCTGTCGTAGTATTTGCCTGGGGGTCACGCGCCTCGGTGACCGCACTTCCGGGGCTGAGTGCGCTCGGTCGCACCGCCGTGACACTGACCGGCGGCGCGCTGATCGCACTTGCCTTGCAGGCGGTTCTCCCGGCCTTCGGCGGCGATCCGATCCCCTGGGCGCGGATCGGGGCGCGGGAATGGAGCTATCTGGCGATTTACGGCGTCGGATCGCTCGCCATCTCGCAGGTGCTCTTTCTCATGGGGGTTGCCGGGCTCGGCATCGGCATCGCGACGATGCACATCAACATCGCCCCGTTCTACGTGATGCTTTTCGCGCTTGCCTTCGGGGCTGGCTGGAACTGGGGCCAGGTCGCCGCAGCCGCCATTGTCGTGCTCGGCGTTCTGATCGCGCAAGGGCGCGGCCGCAGCGCTTGAAACGCCGCCGACACTCGGCTTAGCTCGACCGGATCTTAGCGGAGCCGCCATGCAGAGCCTCAGCCAGTCGCCGACCGACGATGCCTTCGTCCAGGCCCCCTATCCGTTCTACGACCGCGTCCGCGCGCTTGGCACCCTCTTTCGCTGGGAAGAATACGACTTTGTCTGCGCCACCTCGGCCACGGCCGTCGGCGCTATCCTGCGCGACCGGCGCTTCGGACGCGAAGTCCCGGAGGAAAAACACGCCCGCATTCCCGACCACCTCAAACCGTTCTACGCGGTCGAAGCGCATTCGATGCTGGAGTTGGAGCCGCCCCGTCACACGCGCCTCCGCTCTCTAGTCCTGCGGGCCTTCACCTCGCGCCGGATC
>JBNKFC010000444.1:0-42953 GCA_050289105.1 Paracoccaceae bacterium
CTCCACGCTCAGATAGCGCGCGGCGGCGAGCATGGCGACGCCGGTGCCGAAGCCGCCCTTCTCACCCGCGATGCCCTTTTCCATCATGTAGGTCATGAACGAACCGAGCGAGGCCCCCGCGCCGGGCAGAACCCCTGCGACGAACCCCACGACCGACGACCGGAGCATCGTCCAGCGGGTATCCCACATCTCGCGCCAGGGCACCGTGACTTTGCCGAGCTTGACGCCGACGGCGCTCGATTTGCCATGGGTCTCGATGAAGACGAAGACCTCGGACACCGCGAAGAGGCCGACGATAGCGACGAGGAAATCCACGCCGTCCGCAAGGTGCAGGTTGCCGCCGGTGAAACGGGTGAAGCCGGAGTTGTTGTCGAGTCCAATCAGCGCGATCGCCAGGCCGATGAAGGACGCGAGGGCCGCCTTGGCCTGGTTGTTCGACGCCATGCCGCCGAGTGTCGCGAAGGCGAGCGCGTAAAGAGCGAAATACTCCGCCGGTCCGAACTTGTAGGCGATCCGCGCGAGGTAGGGTGCCACCAGCGCCAGCGCCAGTGTCGCCAGCAGCGCGCCGACGAAGGATGCCACGCCCGAGATCACCAGCGCGTCGCCCGCGCGGCCGTTCTTCGCCATTGGATAGCCGTCGAGCGTCGTCATCATCGCCGGCTCATCGCCGGGAATGTTGAGGAGGATGGAACTGATCCGGCCGCCGTACATGGCGCCGTAGTAGACCGAGGTCAGCAGCACCAGCGCGGCGGTCGCGTCCAAACCCATCGTGAAGGTGATTGGGATCAGGATCGCCACGCCGTTCGACGGCCCAAGGCCGGGCAGGGCACCGATGATCGTGCCGAGAAAGCAGCCGATGACCGCGAGAAGCAGCGTCATTGGCGTAAGCGCGACGCTGAAGCCGAGCGCGAGGTTCGAAAAGAGGTCCATGGATCTTTCCTCAGCCCATCAGGCTGCGCGGCAGGGCGAAAAGGCTAAGCCCGAGCGCATATTTGAAGATGACAAACAGCCCGATGGACAGGCCCAAACCCGTGAGCAGCGCGGGCACCCGCTTCGGGCTGATCTGGTAGCTCAGGACCGACGCCGCGATGGCCGTGGGCAAGAGGAAGCCGAACGGTTTCAGAGCATAGGCATAGCCAACGAGCACCGCCGTCGCGATGCCGAGCGCAAGGAGCGTCGGCATCGGTGGCCAATCCGGTTCCGGATCAGGCTTTATGATCAGCATCGCGGCGCTCAGGATCATTCCGATGCCGACGATGATGGGAAAGGCCTTCGGGCCAAGCTTGTCGAAGATGTTTCCGGCCGGAAGGTTGTAGGCGCTCACGATGAACGTGAGCGCCACAAGGATCACGACCACTCCGAAGATGCGGTCGGTTTTCATCACTGGATCACGCCGATTTCGCGGCTGAGTTCCGCAGTCTCGGCGATCACGCCATCGACCCACGACTGGAAGTCGCCACCAACCTTGGTGAAGGGGGCAAGCCCGTTGTCGGCCATCGCCTGTTTCCACTCGGCGCTGTCGGCGACGGCCTGAAGACGGTCGGCCCATTTCTGGAAGTCGGCGTCCGAAATGCCGCCGGGGACGTAAAGCCCGCGCCAGTTCACCGCGACGACGTCATAACCCTGTTCCTTGGCGGTCGGGATGTCTTCGAAACCGGGAACACGTTCCTCGGTCAGGACGGCAAGCGCGCGCACTTCGCCAGACTTGATGAAGCCGACGATCTCGGACATGTCGCCGGTCATCGCCTGGGTGAAGCCACCGACGGTCTGGGTGATCGCATCCGCGCCGCCGTCGACGCCGATATATTTCACCGCGGTGATGTCGTCGAAGCCCGCGGCCTTGAGGATCTGCAGCGGCTTCATGTGGTCAAAGCCGCCGGCGGCGGAGCCACCCGCGAAGGCGACGGAAGCCGGATCGGCCTTGATCGCCTCGACCATGTCGCTCAGCGTCTGGAACGGGCTATCGGCCGCAACGACGATGACGCCGGGATCGGCCCCGATCGCACCGACGAAGCGGACCTGATCTGCGGTCGCATCGCCGAAGGCTTTCTGCGCCAGACGGGTCGTCGTCGCGGACGAAGCCGCCACGATCAGGTCGGCATCGGTGTTGCGCTCGGCCACGACGGTCGAGAAGGCAAGGCCGCCACCGGCGCCGGCCATGTTCGTCACTTGGACCGGGGCGTCGACCTGGCCGATGTCGAACAGGATCTTGCCAACCTGCCGGCAGGTGAAGTCCCAGCCGCCACCCGGGTTGGCGGGCGCGATGCATTCGGTGGACCATGCCGACGAAGCCGCCATCAAGCTGATCGCGGCGCTGGTGCCCAGCGCCTTCAGAAACGTGAATTTCATTGGTGTCCTCCCAGACAGTCATTGTGCCAGGCGGCCCCCGACGGTCTTTCCCGTCGTGACCGACCCCCTTGCATGCGCCACGATTCGCGGGAAAGCTGACAGGAACCTGTCATAGCCATGGAGTAGGGGGCGCGTGCGGTTTCTTCTGGTCGAGGATAATTCCGATCTGGCGCAATCCGTCGCCGACCGGCTGAGACTCGACGGGCATGCTGTCGATCCCGCCGCCTCGCTTGCCGAGGCGCGCGATTGCTTGGCGGCAGCGCCTTACGACTTGATCCTGCTCGATATTTCCCTCCCTGACGGTGACGGGCGCAGTTTTCTGGCCGCCGAACGGCGCACCGGGCGCGACACCCCGATCATCGTCATGACCGCGCGGGCCGAGGTCTCGGACCGGGTCGACGTGCTCGATCTCGGTGCCGACGACTACGTGACGAAACCCTTCGACTTCGCCGAGCTTGAGGCACGCTGCCGCGCCGTCTTGCGGCGCAAAGGGGCCGCGCTTCAGACCGTGCAGCATTTTGCCGGGCTGACGTTCAATCCGCTGAACGCCAGCCTGTCCGTCGATGGCGAACTCCGCGAGCTGCGAAATCGGGAGCTTCGGCTTCTGGAAATCCTCCTCGCCGCGCCGGAGCGCATTTTCTCCAAGGGCCAGATTTGCGACAGGCTCTTTTCCTATGCAGAGAGCGTCACCGACAATGCGATCGAGGTCTATGTGGCCCGACTTCGCAAGAAACTCGAGGGTTCCGGCGCACGGATCGAGACGGTGCGCGGTATCGGCTACCGGCTGACCTCGGGATGAGGCGCGCGCCGCTTTCCCTCCGCCTCCGGCTGGTGCTTCAGCTTCTCGGGATCGCGGCGGTTCTGGCGATCGTTCTCTATTTCACGGTCCGAACTGTCGCCGATCAGGCGGCAGAGGCAACGCAGGACGGCGTTCTGGGCGCAGCGACACTTGCCATAGCTGAAAGCCTTCAGGGCGGCGACGACGGTGTCGGTGTCGATCTTCCCTACGAGGCCTTCTCAATCCTCGGCTCGATCTCGGCCGATCGGGTTTTCTACCGGATCGATGCTGGCGGGCAGACCCTGACGGGATACGACGATCTTCCCCTGCCGGACGAGTCCGGCGCGGCGGTCGCGCCGGTTTTCTACACCCGCGTCTACCGCGATACCGAGGTGCGGATCGCCGCCGTCAACCGCATGGTCCTCGTGGCGCGAAAGCCAGTTCCGGTGCTCGTCCTCGTCGCTCAGACACGGCAGGGGCAGGAGGCGATTGCACAGCGCGTCGCCCAGCGTGCGGCGGCGCTTGGCCTCGGTTCCTTCGTGCTCGCCGCAATTCTGTCGCTCCTGACCGCCGGCAGCGTGCTCCGCCCTATTAACCGGCTCGCCGATGCCGTCGGCCGGCGCGGGCCAAGGGACCTGCGCGCGGTCGATCACCCGACGCCTGCGGAACTGCGCCCGTTGCTGACGGCGCTCAACGGGTTTATCGCCCGCTTGAGGGGGGCGCTCAGCCGGACCGAAACCTTCATTGCCGAAGCGGCGCACCATATCCGGACGCCTCTGGCCACCGTACGTGCCCGCGCCGAAATCGCGATGCGGCAGAGTAATTCCGAAGAGACCCGCGACACGCTCCGCGCCGTGATCCGTGCGGTCGAGGAAAGCAGCCGATCCGCGGGGCAGCTTCTTGACCACGCGACGGTCGTCTACCGCTCCGACCGTATGGCCGATGAAATCCTAGACCTCGCGAAGCTTGTCGAGGCGCAGGCCAAGGCATTCCAGCCAACAGCCGATCTGAAGGACCTGACAATCCACCTCTCCGGCACCGACCGACCGGTGAACGTCAAGGGGGATAGGCCGTTGATCGAAGCGGCGCTGAGAAACCTTCTCGACAACGCGATCAAGTATTCCGCGCCCGAGACGGCGATCGACCTGTCCCTCGCCACGGAGAAGGACGCGCGGATCGAGGTCGCCGACCGCGGGCGCGGCCTGTCGGGGCAAGCGCAATCGCGGCTCGCCAAGCGCTTTGCGCGGGGGGAAAATGCCGGCGACGTTGTCGGCTCCGGCCTCGGCCTGACCATCGTAGAGGAGGTGGCGGCAGCGCATGGTGGGCGGTTCGAATTGTTGGAGCGGAAGGGAGGCGGCACTTGCGCGCGTTTTTACTTGCCCTTGGTCTGATCCTTCACGCGGCTGTCGCCGCCGCCTTCCAGGTCGAAGAGGAAACGCTCTTCCCCGCGCCCGGAGCAGAGCGCAGGGTGTTGTCGATCCTCTCGACCACCGACACCGCTATTCTGCGGCCCCTCATCGCCGGCTTCCAGGCGCGCGAGCCCGGCGTGGCGGTGCGCTATACCGTTGCGAACTCCCAAGCCGTCTATGCCGCCATCCATGACGAGGGGCTGAGTTTCGACCTCGTCATCTCCTCGGCGATGGATCTGCAGATGAAGCTCGCCAATGACGGGTTCGCCGCGCCCTATGGCTCCACCTTCACCGCGCGACTGCCGGGGTGGGCGCACTGGCAGAACCGGCTTTTCGCCTTCGCGCAGGAGAACGTCGTTCTTATCGCCTCGCGCTCCGGTCTCGGCGCCTTGCCGCTGCCGCAGACACGGCGCGACCTGATCGAGATCCTGCGCGACCACCCGGATCGGTTCCGCGGGCGGATCGGCACCTACGATCCGGAGCTTTCCGGCGCCGGCTATCTCTTCGCCACTCAGGACGCGCGCCAGTCCGACAGTTTCTGGCGCCTGGCCGAAGTGATGGGCGGGCTTGCGCCGCGGCTCTACACCTCCTCGAACGAGATGATTACGGATTTGAAACAAGGCACCCTGGTGCTCGCCTACAATGTCCTCGGCAGCTATGCCGAGCCTCGACTGGCCAATGATGCCGACGCCTTGGTGATAGAGCTTGAGGACCACACGTTGACCCTGCTGCGTACCGGGTTCCTTCCCGTCACGGCCAAGGCGCCCGAGATCGGCGGACTTTTCCTCGATTTCCTGCTTGGCCCGGAAGGTCAGAAACTGCTTGGCGACCAGGCCGGTCTGCCGCCGATTGATGAAGCCGCCCTGTCGCGCGGCCCGCATCTGAGGCCCATGCGCCTTGACCCCGGTCTTCTCGTCTTCCTCGACGGATTGAAGCGGCAAGACTTCCTGGATGAGTGGAACGCCGCGCTGAATCGCGATTGAGATCACAATCCC
Source organism: Paracoccaceae bacterium (assembly GCA_050289105.1). Lineage (GTDB taxonomy): Bacteria > Pseudomonadota > Alphaproteobacteria > Rhodobacterales > Rhodobacteraceae > Albidovulum. Next base: position 5,532 of record JBNKFC010000444.1, read on the forward strand.
GGGTGGAATAGGCCGAATCGCGCGTGACGTGGCGCGGGACTCTGGAAATCACTGCGGATTGCTGCGAGGTAAAGGTGTTGCGACATGTCTGTTGGGGGTAGGGCGCGTGAAAAAGGCGCGATCGGGACTATGGAGAGCGGGTTGCGCAGTGCTTCTGTGTCCTTTTCTGGTCGTTGCACCGGCATCCGTCAGGGCGCTCGATCGCTTCGTCCTCACGGCGCCGGGCGCCGACAAGGATCTCCTGGACGCGCTCCGGGCCGCCTCGCTCGTCGCGGATGCCGAACGGAGCCGCCAGACCGATAGTCAGAGCGTCTTCGCCGCAGCCCGCGCCGATTATGCGCGGCTGATCGGCGCGCTTTACGCGGAGGGATATTATTCCGGCGTGATCCGCATCCGGATTGACGGGCGGGAGGCGGCGGATATCCCGCCGCTCGATGCGCCCACGACAATCAGCAACGTGGAAATCAGCGTCACGCCAGGACCGCGCTTCACCTTCTCGAAAGCACGGATGAAGCCCTATGCGAAGGGCACGAAATTGCCGCCCGCCTATGGCGACACCAAGATCGCGAAGTCAGGTGCCATTGTCGATGCGGCTGATGCAGGCGTGGAAGGTTGGCGCAACATCGGGCATGCAAAGGCGAGAGTCGCTGGTCAGACGATCTTGGCCGACCACCGGAACGCTACGCTCGATTCCGAAATCCTTCTCGATCCCGGCCCTCGTCTGCGCTTCGGCGAGATGAGCATGACAGGATACGAGCGCATGAAGCCGCGCCGGATCGCCAAGATCGCCGGTTTCCCGACCGGCGAGGTCTTCGATCCGAAGAAGCTCGACAAGGTGGCGACCCGGCTCCGGCGCACCGGTGTCTTCAGTTCGGTCGCACTGACCGAGGCGGAAGAGCCTGGCGCGGATGGCACGCTCGACGTCGATCTGGTCGTAGCCGAGGAAAAGCTGCGGCGCTTCGGTTTTGGCGCTGAGGTGTCAAATTCCGAGGGGCTGAGCCTCTCGGGCTACTGGCTTCATCGCAATCTCTTCGGCGGCGCGGAGCGGTTGCGTGTCGATGGCGCCGTCGACCGTATCGGCGGCCAGAACACCGATTCGATTGGCTACGATGTCGGCGTGCGGATCGACCGGCCCGCGACGCCCGTGACCGATGCCACGGCTTTCGTCGAGCTTCGGGCGGGCCGGACCGAGGTGGTGGACCTGACGGTCGACGGGCTGAAGCTGACCTTCGGCCTTTCCCGGCAGTTCGGCGACCATATCGCGGCAGAGGTGGGGTTATCCTACATCACCGCAACCGCGAAGGACGCGGCGGGTAGCACCGATTACGAGCTTCTGGCGCTGCCCCTCTCGTTCACCTGGGACAATCGCGACCAGCCGCTCGACGCGCACGAGGGCTACTATCTCGATGCCGGCCTTACGCCCTTCTACGGCTTTGGGACAACGGGGTCCGGCGGCCAGATCACGGCTGATGCCCGCGCCTATCGTGCCTTCGGCGCGGACGACCGTTTCGTCGTTGCGGGACGGCTCCAGCTTGGCACAGTTGTAGGGTCCGGGCTTGCCCAGACACCGCCGGACTATCTCTTCTGGTCCGGCGGTGGCGGCACCGTGCGCGGGCAACCCTACCAATCGCTGGGCGTGCCGCTTGCGCGGACGCCGACGATCACGGTCACGACTGGCGGGCTCAGCTTCGCTGGGCTTTCCGGAGAATTCCGTGCTCAGATCACTGAAAAGATCGGAGCCGTCGCCTTCTACGATGCGGGCTTCGTCAGCGACGAGGAGCTGTTCGGCGGTACCGGCGAATGGCATGCGGGCGCCGGTCTGGGCCTACGCTATCACACCGGGATCGGGCCGATCCGCCTCGATCTCGGCATGCCGGTTTCCGGGTCGACGAATGACGGCTTGCAGATCTATGTCGGCATAGGGCAGGCGTTCTGATGCGCCGGTTTCTCTTCAGCCTTCTCCTCGTCCTGCTCCCCCTGGCCGCCGACGCCCAGGAGGCGGACACCACGACCGAGCGCGACCGCGATTTCCTCACCGCTTTCCTGGAGGACAATCTTTCCGGCATCGGCCGTACGATCCGCATCGACGGATTTGCCGGTGCGCTGTCGTCCCGCGCGACCTTCGACATGCTGACCATTGCCGATGCCGACGGCGTCTGGCTGACGATCCGCGACGGAGCGATCGGTTGGAACCGTTCAGCGCTTCTGTCCGGGCGGGTCGAGATCAGCGAGATGACCGCTGCCGAGATCGACCTTCCGCGCAGGCCGGCCGCCGGCAAGCCGACGGCCGAAGCGTCGGGGTTCAGCCTGCCGGAACTACCGGTCGCGGTGCAGATCGGCACGATCCGCGCCGACCGCGTGGTGTTGGGCGAAGCGCTTTTCGGTGCTGCTGCCGAAGTGAAGCTCGAAGGGACGATGAAGCTTGAAGGTGGCGAAGGCTCGGCCGACCTCTCGGTCGCCCGCATCGACGGCCGCGAGGGCACGGTGGCGCTGACTGGCAGCTATGCCAACGCGACCCGCAAGGCCACGCTCGATCTTCTCGTCGCCGAGGAGGCGGACGGGATCGCCGCCAACCTCATCGGTTTACCTGGGACTCCGTCCATCGAGCTTGCGATCCACGGCAGCGGCATCATCGACGACTTCCACACCGACATCGCGTTGATGACCGATGGTGTGCCGCGACTGACCGGCAAGGTCACGCTCCTTGCCACCTCAACCGACGGCGGTGCACCTGAGCGCAGTTTCAGCGCGGTTCTCGGCGGCGATATCGCACCCCTCCTCCTGCCCGAGTATCAGGATTTCTTCGGGACCGACGTGACGCTTGAGGCCGAGGGAAAGCGTGCGCCGTCCGGGCAGCTCGACCTGACGCGGCTTGTTCTCGGCTCTAGGGGCGTCGATATCACCGGTCGGCTCAGCCTCGCGCCCGGAGGGCTGCCATTGCAGGCCGCGCTCACGACGCGGATCGGCGTTGCGGGAGGGGCGGATGTCCTTCTGCCGCTACCCGGCGAAAAAACCTATCTGCGGGCCGCAGATCTGACGCTCCGCTACGATCAGTCGCGCGGCGATGGCTGGAAACTTGCCGGAACGATGTACGGGCTCAGGCGATCCGACATAACAATCGGTTCGGTGACACTTGACGGGTCGGGGCGTATCGGACGGCCCGGTCAAGGCGGCGTCGACGCCGCGCGGGTTGGCGGCACGATCAAGTTCGCCGCGACCGGCCTCCGTCCCGCCGATACCGCGTTGGCCGAGGCGTTGGGGCCGGAGCTTTCCGGAAATTCGATCTTTTACTGGCAACAGGGTGCGCCGCTGCGCGTTCCGGTCTTCGACGTGACCGGGCAGGGCTACGGGGCCGAAGGCGGACTTACGCTCAGCGGTCCGGATGCCGGAACCGTCCTCAGCGGCCGGGTCGAGGCCGATGTCGCAGATATGGCGCGCTTTTCCAGCCTCGCGGGCCGTCCGCTCGGCGGCAGTGCGTCGCTGTCGATCTCAGGCTCCGGCGGCATTCTTTCGGGGCTGTTCGACGTCGCCGCCATCGTGAAAGGTCGTGACCTGACGGCGGATCAGCCCGAGCTCGACCGGCTGCTTCGCGACGAGACCCGCATCGTTGCGTCTCTTCACCGCGATACCGAGGGGATCGAGATCCGCCAACTCGACCTAACCGCAGCGACACTGAAGGTTTCCGCAACCGGCCGGTTCCGGACCGGCGCGAGCGACGTGACCGCGACGCTCGATTTCGGCGATCTTTCGGTGCTCGGCGATCGCTACCGTGGCGCGATGACCGGTGAAGCGCGACTTACCGAAGCCGATGGCGCGCGGCACATCACGCTCAGCGCCGATGCGACCGGTCTCGGCATCGGTCAGGCCGAGGCCGATCGCCTGCTTGCCGGAACGTCCGAGCTGCGGGTTACAGCGCAAGAACGGAACGGCAAGGTGCGGCTCGAAAGCTTCCGCTTGTCGAACCCGCAGCTTTCGCTCACCGCCGAGGGCCTCATCGAAGACGCGGTTCGCCGTATCGACCTGTCGGCCCGACTCGCCGACATGGCGCTTCTCGCCCCCGGTTTTCCCGGCCCGTTGACGGCCGAGGGCCGGGTGACGGAGACGGCCGATGGCTACACGCTCGACCTCAGCGGAGAGGGGCCCGGCGCCACCTCGGCCCGCGTCGCGGGAACGCTTGCGCCGGACTTCGCGACTGCCGATCTGTCCATCACTGGCGGTGCGCAGTCGGCCATCGTCAATCCCTTCATCGCGCCGCGCAATGTCGAGGGTCCGGTATCGTTTGATCTCCGCCTTGACGGTCCAATCCGGCTCAGCTCGCTCTCCGGTCGCGTCGGTCTCGACAACGGCCGGCTCGTCGCGCCCACCTTCGGGTTCGAGCTTGAGGCGATGCGTCTCGCGGCCGATCTTTCCGGTGGGCGGGCAACCTTGTCCGGCGGCGCGAATGTGCGTGGCGGCGGTCGGGTGGAGATTTCCGGCCCGATCACCCTGTCCGCACCCTATGATGGCGATCTCTCCATCCGGCTGGCAGAGGTTCGGCTGCGCGATCCCGATCTCTACGACACCACGGTCAGCGGCGCGGTGGCGGTGAGCGGCCCGTTCCGGGGAGGCGCGCTGATTTCCGGCGCAGTATCGCTTGGCAAGACCGAGGTGCGCGTGCCCTCCACCGGACTTGGTGGAAACGCCACGCTGACGGGCGTCACCCATTTGAACGAACCGGCGGCCGTCCACCAAACCCGCATCCGCGCCGGCCTTGCCAAGAGTGACGGGCAGGTTCGCGAGCGTGGGCCTGCCTATGGTCTCGACCTGTCGATTTCCGCTCCCGAGCGCATCTTCGTGCGCGGGCGCGGGCTCGACGCCGAAATGGGTGGGTCGCTGCTCCTGACCGGAACGACGGACAACATCATCCCTTCCGGAACGTTCAACCTGATCCGCGGCCGGCTCGACATTCTCGGCAAGCGCTTCACCATCGATGAAGGTCTGGTCGAGCTTCAGGGCGCGCTCACACCCTATATCCGCTTCTCCGCCGCGTCCCAAACCGACGGCATCACCGCCACGATCGTGATCGAGGGCGAAGCCTCGGCACCGGAAATCCACTTTCTCTCGTCGCCCGAACTGCCCGAGGAAGAGGTGATCGCACGTCTCCTCTTCGGTCGCGGACTGACGAGTCTTTCGCCGTTTCAGGCCGCCCAGCTTGCCTCGGCCGTCGCCACCCTCGCCGGCAAGGGTGGCGAAGGGATCGTCTCGAAACTGCGCAAGGGCTTCGGGCTCGACGATCTCGACGTGACGACGGATGAGCAGGGATCGGCAGGTCTCCGGGCGGGCAAATATCTCTCCGAGAAGGTCTATACCGACGTCACCATCGGCTCGGACGGCAAGAGCGAGATCAACCTCAACCTCGATATACGTCCTGGCGTGAAGGCACGCGGCACGCTCGGATCGGATGGAAATACCGGCATCGGCATCTATTACGAACGCGACTACTGAGTGCGCCTGATCCGCGCGCGCTCCTCGTTGAGCACCGCGCCGAAGAGAATGATGTAGGCCGAAATATAGAGCCACATCAGCAACGCGATGACGGCACCGATCGAACCGTAAATGCGGTTATAGGTGCCGAAATAGGCCAGATAGACCGAGAACGCGATTGATGCCGCGACCCAGAGAAGCGCCGCGACGAATGCCCCGGGCGCGAGCCAGGAATGGCGATGGCTCCGGCTCTCCGACGTGGGTCCCCAGCGGTAGAAGAGGCCGAGCACGATGACGAGGACGATGAACAGGACCACCCAGGGCAGGTAGAAGAGAATGAAGGATTCTGCGTGCCCGAGTTCGAGGAAGTTGAGCGCGACCGGAACGATCACGACGATGACGAGCGCGGCGAGCACAAGGGCCACGACGGCCCCGGTCAGGATGAGAGACCAAAGAACGCGCATCACCCCCGGTCTGTGGCTGCGCGCATGGACGACATTGAGCCCGCTGACCAGCGCCGCGACGGCGTTGTGGACGGAATAAATCGCCAGTGTGAACGAGAGCACCGTCGTCCAACCGAGGGTTCGGCTGTTCGCCGCCAAAAGCGCGTTGAGCTGATCTTCGAGGATTCCGAATGCGGCAGCGGGAATCACGCCGTGGATCTGGTCGAGATAATCGCGCATCACGACGGGGTCGGCGAATATCCCCCAGATGGCGATTGTCGCGGCCATGCCGGGGAATATTGCGAACATCGCATAGAAGGCGACGCCAGCCGAAAGCAATCCCATGTGGCGCTCGTCCATCGCGTTCCACACCGCGAGGGCGAGCCTGATGATGTTATTCAGCCAAGCCAAATCATGTGTCTCCGACCGCGCCTTTGCTGCCATGTTCGCGCGCTCCTTCCTCCGTCGCAATCCAGGTTCCCAAATATCAACGGCCGGTGTGGCCCAGGCGTTCCCCCCAAACGCGCCGGGCGCTATCAATGAGGCGGGAGGATTCGCGGTGCGATTGACTTTGATCGTGGCACTTTGCGCAGGGGCGGCGCAGGCAGAAGTGCCGGCGCCAGTGACCGACGCGGATTACGGCCCCGTGTCGATGGACGAGGTTCGGCTGGGTCAGCTTCTCTTCTATGACGCGATCCTTTCCGGGAATCGCAACATCTCATGCGCCACCTGCCATCATCCGCGGTTCGGAACGTCGGACGGGTTGTCGCTCGGGCTCGGCGAGGGTGGGATCGGGCTCGGACCCGATCGAAAACCCGATCCGGCGAACATGCCTGAACAGCGCATTCCGCGAAACGCGCCCGCGCTGTTCAATCTCGGTGCGAAGGAGTTCACAAGGCTTTTCCACGACGGCCGGATCGAGACGGATCCGACGCGACCGTCCGGCCTTCGGACACCGCTTGAGGACGAGATGGTGATGGGCTTCGCCTCGGTCCTCTCGGCGCAGACCATGTTCCCGGTGCTTTCGCCCGACGAGATGGCGGGGCATTATCAGGAGAACGATGTCTCTAAGGCCGTGCGTGAGGGGATCCTGACTGGTCGTCGCGGCGCGTGGGACATTCTCTCTATGCGGGTAGCTGGGATCCCCGAATATCAAGCGATGTTCGACACAGCCTATCCCGAGATTGCCGCAGGCCGGCCAATCGCTTTCACTGACATTTCCAACGCCATCGCGGCCTTCGTCGCCTTCGAGTGGCGCGCCGATAAATCGCCTTTCGACGCAACGCTAAGGGGAGAGGGAACGCTTCCGCCTGAAGCCGAAGCGGGGATGGCGCTCTTCTATGGAGAGGCCGGTTGCTCCGCTTGCCATTCCGGCAAGTTCCAGACCGATCATGGGTTCCATGCAATGGGCGAGCCGCAGATTGGCCCCGGCAAGGCCGAGCGGTTCGAGACGCATTCTCGCGACGTCGGTCGGATGCGCGTGACCGGGCGGGAAGAGGATGCCTTCGCCTTTCGGACGCCGTCGCTCCGCAACGTGACGGTGACCGGCCCGTGGGGGCATGACGGTGCATGGTCCGATCTTGCGGCGTTTCTGCGCCACCATGCCGATCCGTCAGTCGGTCTCTCTGGCTACAATCGCACGCAAGCCGTCCTGCCCGACCTGCCGCTGGTAAAATCGGACTGGGCCATTCTCGATTCGCCCGATGAAGTCACGTCGATCGAGAATGCCGCCGTACACGGCCGGCCAGTCTCCGACACCGAGGTCGCGGAACTCATCGCCTTTCTCGGGGCTCTCAGCGATCAAGGCGCGATCGATGGGCGCCTTGGGGTGCCCAACAGTGTGCCGAGCGGTTTGCCAATAGACCGCTAGAGCCCAAAGCGTAGCGACAATCCGTCAGGCCGGACCTCGGTTACCTGATCCACGGGCACCGGCGTCCAGTCCGAGGTCTGGCCACCCGGCCAGATGATGCGCACTTCGGCGCTGGCTTCCGCGCCGAGGCCGAAATGCAGTGGACCTGCTTGCCCGCCCGCATGGCCGCCACCCACAGTCACCTCGCGCGCCGTCACGCGGCCGCCCGAACGCAGTTCCACCCATGCGCCGATCGCCCGCGAATTCCCGTTCATATGCGGTTCTATTCCCGCCCAATGGCCGGTGTCCGGGGTTTCATTCTGCCAGACCTCCATGGGTGCGCGGCGGTTCACGACGACGAGGTCCAGCCGGCCGTCGCCGTCGAGATCGGCCAACGCCGCCCCCCGCGATCGTTCAGTCGTGTCGATGCCGGCAACATCGGCTTTTTCGACGAATGTCCCATCGGGTTGCCCCATCAGCAGGTTGTTCGGATCGCGCATCGCGTTGGACGGCATCTGGTCGACATTGCCCTTGGCGATGAACAGATCCATCCGGCCGTCATTGTCGACATCGCCGAATTCCGCGTGCCATCCGGTGGAGGGGCGGCCGTCGTCACCCTTGAACGGCCGCTGGGCATAGGTGCCGATGGAGAAGGGCGCGTTGGTGAAGCCTGTGCCCGTGTTGAACTGCAAGAGCTGGTCGCCCATCGAGGTCATCATGACGTCTGGCAGGCCATCACCGGTGATGTCCTGGCTGGCGATCCCCATGCCCCAGAGTGAAACATGCGGCCAGTCCTCGGTCCGTTCCGACAGCGGGTTCAGCCGGAACATCTGTTCGTAGCCACCGCGCACGTAGTACTGCCGGTCGTTCGAAATGCGTAGCTCTCGTTCGCCTTTCCTCTGCCAGTCAGTGATCAGCATCGACAATGCGCAAAACCCAGGCTCGATGATCTCTGGCTTGCCATATTGCTGCCCGTCCGGCCGATAGAGGTCGGAGGTGTCGCATGCCTCGAACGGGCCATCGGGATTGGAGCGGTCGACGTAGTGACCGAATGCCAGCGTCGGCCAACTCTGATCATTCTCCCAGGTTGCTGAGAACGCGGTTGTCCATGCCTCGCGCGGGCGAAAGCCCCAGGCGTCAGAAGCGTCGGCAAAACTACAGTCCGGTCCGCCTCGCAAGAGCAGGTCCGGCCCGACCCGCAGCACCGCAAGATCGAGCATCCCGTCCCCGTCGATGTCGAGTGGGTAGGCGCCTGTGACATGGGTCAGGTCCGGCAATTTGCCGGCGGCGAAATGCAGGGCTGCACCCGCCCCCTGCGTTTCGTTGACGAAGAGGTGTGCGGGATTTTCTCCGCCGGCGACGAACATGTCGGGCTTCGCATCACCGTTGCAGTCAAAGACGGCTACCCCGCCGCCGACGAAGTGCTCCCAGCCTCCGCCATAGACATGACGCAAGGGCAGATCGGCAGAGCGATCTGTAAAAACAGGGTCTGCACAGGCCGGCTTCGACAGAAAAACTGCGATCAGGACCACCCCTCTCATGACGCCGCCACCTCACGTCCGGAACTGAGGAGGCCCTCTGTCACCTGCGACAGCGCGAGCGCAGCGGCACCATGCGCCCAGAGAAGATCGCCCCAGGCGTGGATTTCGATCTTCGGCGCGGGCCGCCCCGTATTGAGCGCCAGCGCCTCGATCTCGGCCAGCGTCTCCCTCGCGTAGAGATAGTCGTAACGCATCCGTTCGCCGGAGAGAATGATCAACTCGGGATCCAGCAGGTTCACGACGTTCGCCAAGCCCAGCGCCAGATAGCGTCCGGCTCGGTGGAAAATGGATCGCGCGGCCGCGTTTCCTGCCTTTGCATGATCGAAGAGGCTTTCCAGCAGGATGTTGACTGACTGGGTTTCCCGGCTCGTCAGGTTGAGCGCCGTCGTCGCCTCGCGCACAAGTGCATAGTCGGCAACGTAGGCCTCAAGACATCCGCGCTGCCCGCAACGGCACAGCGCGCCATCGAGCTGCACTTTCGTATGTCCCAACTCCATGCCAAGCCCTTGGCCGCCACGATAGATGCGGTGATTCATTACGAAGCCCATGCCGACGCCGTGCTCGATCGTCAGAACCGCAAAATCCGACAGGCCGCGGCCGGCGCCGAACCAGAGCTCGGCGAGGGTCACCAGATTCGCGTCATTGTCGACATGGACCGGCCGCCCAAGTCTTTCGCCGACAGCGGTGCCCAGTGCGACGTGACGCTCGGACAGGACGGGCGACCAGTGGACAATGCCCCGGAGCGTATCGACGAAGCCGGGCACGCCGAGGCCAATCGCGCTCAATTGCCGGAGGTCTATTCCGGCCTTGGCGCAGAGTCGCGCCACCAGCGTCTCGGTTGCGTCCACCAGATCGGAAAGCGCCATCGCGCCGGGCTGGCGGCCAATGGCCTCGTCTGCGATGAGGTTGCCGGCGAAATCGACGATGACGGCGGTATGCTCGCGGTCCGAGAGCTTGATTCCGGCGACGAGCCTTGCATCGGCCTTGACACCGAGTGCCACGGCCGGCCGGCCACGGCCGCCATCACCGGAGTCGCGCTGGGCCGAGACCTCTTCGAGAAGGCCCATCTCGATCAGTTCAGAGGTCAGCGTCGTAACCGAGGCCGCGCTTACCCCAAGCTCTTTCGCCACCTGGACTCGCGGCATGTATCCCGCCGCGCGAACCCGCTCGAAGATCTGCTGGCGGAGCGGACGAGAGGTTTCGGAAAGCGAAGGAATTAATGGCCCACAGCCTTGAGACCGCGACTCGATGCGGCGCGCGGTCCCTATGTGGCGGTCCTTCATTTTTTAGCCATCCTAACTAAATATCCACGAAACGGTCCCAAACACAGCGATTTCGCTGCCGTGCAGCGCCTTAATTCGTATTATTCTTGCGCAATCTCAGTCTGTCCCCACATTTTTACTTTGACAAGTGAATTTAGTAGGGGCAGCTTCAGGAAAGTTCGGCGAATCCGCCGATCCGGGCGGCACAGCCCACAAACGGGAGGAAATCGAATGAAAAAGTCCCTGCTGCTGGCGACAAGCATTGTCGCTGGTACCGTTTCCATGGCTCAGGCAGCCGACCTAAGCGTCTGCGTGAGCTGGTCCAACTTTCGCGAGGAACGCTGGAAGACCGACGAAGCCGCGATCAAGGGCGCCCTGGATGCCGCCGGCGCGGCATACATTTCGGCCGACGCCCAAACATCGGCCACCAAACAGCTTGCCGACATCGAAGGCATGATCACCCAGGGCTGCTCGTCGCTGATCATCCTCGCGCAGGACTCGGCTTCGATCGGCCCGGCCCTGGATGCCGCCGCCGACGCGGGCATCCCGGTCGTGGGCTATGACCGCATGATCGACGATCCGCGCGCCTTCTACCTGACCTTCGACAACGTCGAGGTTGGCCGGATGCAGGCCCGCGAAGTGCTGAAGGTGGCGCCGAAGGGCCGCTACGTCATGATCAAGGGCTCGCCCGTCGACCCGAACGCCGACTTCCTCCGGGGCGGTCAGCAGGAAGTCCTGCAGGACGCCATCGACAAGGGTGACATCACCATCGTCGGCGAAGCCTATACCGACGACTGGCAGCCCGCCAACGCCCAGAAGAACATGGAGCAGATCCTGACCCAGACCGACAACGGCGTCGATGCCGTCGTTGCGTCCAACGACGGCACCGCCGGTGGTGTTGTTGCCGCGCTGACCGCTCAGGGCATGGCCGGCATTCCGGTGTCGGGCCAGGATGGCGACATGGCTGCCCTGAATCGGGTGGCCCTTGGCACGCAGACTGTATCGGTGTGGAAGGATAGCCGCGCCCTTGGCAAGGCCGCCGGTGAAATCGCCGTCGCCCTCGCCAACGGCACCGCGATGGACGCCATCGAGGGTTCGGCCATGTTTACCTCGCCGAGCGGCAAGGAGCTCCACTCCGTGCTCCTGAAGCCGGTTCCGGTCACCAAGGACAACCTGGACGTCGTCCTTGATGCAGGCTGGATCAGCAAGGACACGCTCTGCGCGGGCGTCTCCGGCGTGGCCGTCTGCGAATAAGACCCGGACGACCTGAACTTGGCGCTCCGCTCACTGCCGGGGCGCCAATCGCCTAAACGGGGGGCACCCGACGTGGCGCCTTGAGGGGAGGAGTTGGGACATGACGGACATCGGGCAGGCCGCCCATCACGACGCGCCGAAACGCGGGTTGATCGACACGCTGGAACTCGATGTGCGACTGATCGGAATGCTCGTCGCCTTCATCGTGGTGGCGATCGTCTTCACGATCTGGACAGGCGGCACGTTTGTCAGTCCGCGCAATGTCTTCAACATTGCGGTACAGACCGTTCCTGTTGCCATCATGGCTTGCGGGATGGTTTTCGTGATCGTCGCGCGCCATATCGACCTCTCCGTGGGATCCATGCTTGCCATGTGTTCCGCAGTAATGGCCATGATGCAGGCCTACTGGCTGCCCTCCCTCTTCGGGCTGGAATACGGCTCGCCGCTGATCCTGATCTTGACGATCCTCATTGGCTTTGCGGTCGGGACGGCGATGGGCGCAGTAACGGGTTGGCTTGTGGGCTACCAGAAGATCCCGTCCTTCATCGTGACCCTTGGCGGGCTCTTCGTCTGGCGCAACGTCAACTGGTTCACCACCAATGGCCAATCGGTTTCCCTGACGGACCCGCACCTGCTGATGTTCGGCGGTTCGGAAGGCGTGCTGGGTGCGCCGGTCAGCTGGATCATCGGTCTCGTTGCGTCGGCCGTCGCCGTCTGGGCGATCATGGCGTCGCGCCGCAACAAGCTGAGCCATGGCTTCATTGTCAAACCGGTCTGGGCCGAAGGCGTCATGATGGCTCTGATCGTCGGCGCAATCCTGTCGTTCGTCGGCTGGCTGTCCCGCTACCCGGTGCCCGAGGCCAAACTCAAGCGGCTTTTCGAGGCGCGTGGCGAGACCATGCCCGAGGGCTATACTGCAATGCACGGATTGCCGATCTCGGTGCTCATCCTCATCGCCGTCGGAGTCATAATGACGTTGATCTCGCGCAAGACGCGGCTCGGACGCTATATCTTTGCCACTGGCGGCAACCCCGATGCGGCTGAACTTTCGGGCATCAACACACGGCTTCTGACCGTCAAGATCTTCGCTCTCATGGGCTTCCTCTGCGGCCTTGCCGCGCTGATCGCCCAAGCGCGTCTGCAAAGCCATGGCAACGACATCGGCATGCTGGAGGAACTTCGCGTCATCGCAGCGGCCGTAATCGGCGGCACGGCGCTCGCCGGCGGAGTCGGTACGATCTACGGTGCCGTTCTGGGCGCCCTGATCATGCAGTCGTTGCAGTCGGGAATGGCGATGGTCGGCGTCGACACGCCGTTCCAGAACATCGTTGTCGGGCTCGTCCTGATCGTAGCCGTCTGGGTCGACATCCTCTACCGCAAACGTCTGGGGCTTTCGAAATGACCGATGCTGCACGCACACCGCTTGTCGAAATGCGCGACATCTCGATCGCGTTCGGCGGGATCAAGGCCGTCGATCACGTTTCGCTCGACCTTTACCCGGGCGAGGTAGTCGGGCTTCTCGGCCACAACGGCGCGGGCAAGTCCACCATCATCAAGTGCCTTTCGGGCGCCTATCAGATGGACTCGGGCGAGATCCGTATCGATGGCAAGAAAGTCGAGATCGACAACCCGCGCGACGCGCGCGCACTGAACATCGAGACGATCTACCAGACGCTCGCGCTCGCCGACAATCTGGACGCCGCCTCGAACCTCTTTCTCGGGCGTGAGATCGTGAGGAACGGGCTTGTCGACGACGCGAAGATGGAAGCCGAGACGCGGAAGATCATGGGCCGCCTCAACCCGAACTTCCGCAAGTTCAACGTCCCGGTCTCCGCGCTCTCGGGTGGCCAGCGCCAGTCGGTCGCGATCGCCCGCGCGGTCTATTTCAACGCCCGCATCCTGATCATGGACGAGCCAACCGCCGCGCTCGGCCCGCACGAGACGCAGATGGTCGCCGAGTTGATTCAGGAGCTCAAGGCGCAAGGTTTGGGCATCTTCCTGATCGAGCACGACATCCACAACGTGATGAAGCTTTGCGACCGGGCCAGCGTGATGAAGAACGGCCAGCTCGTCGGAACGGTGAACGTCGATGAGGTGACCGACGAAGACATCCTCGGAATGATCATCCTCGGCAAGAAGCCAGAGATGGCGGCGTGATATGTATCTCGGCCTCGATCTCGGGACCTCAGGCCTAAAGGGCATACTCATCGACGACGATCAGCGCGTCGTGGCGGAGGCAACTGCGCCGCTGACAGTGTCGCGCCCGCAGGACGGGTGGTCGGAACAGTCGCCCGCCGACTGGATCGTCGCGGCCGAGGCGGTGGTCGGCGCACTTCCCGCTGATGGCCGCGCGGCCATTCGCGGGATCGGATTGTCGGGCCAGATGCACGGGGCGACACTCCTCGATGCGTCCGACGATGTGTTGCGACCCTGTATTCTCTGGAACGATACCCGCAGCCACGCGGAGGCGGCCGAGCTAGATGCTGATCCGAAATTTCGCGCGATCAGCGGCAACATTGTCTTTCCCGGCTTCACGGCACCGAAGCTTGTCTGGGTGAAGCGGCATGAACCGCAGATCTTCGCCCGCGTGGCGAGCGTGCTTCTGCCCAAGGACTACCTGCGCCTCTGGCTCACCGGCGAACATGTTGCGGAAATGTCCGATGCTGCGGGCACGAGCTGGCTCGATACCGGTGCGCGGGGCTGGTCGGAAGACTTGCTGGCCGCAACGGGTATGTCGCTATCCGCGATGCCGCGTCTGGTCGAAGGTTCCGAGGTCTCAGGCCAGGTGCGACCGGAAATCGCCGCCCGGTTCGGCATCCCGCAGACGGCCATAGTTGCCGGCGGCGCGGGTGACAATGCAGCGGCGGGTGTCGGGGTTGGGGTCGTGTCCGCAGGACAGGCTTTCGTCTCGCTGGGCACATCCGGTGTGCTCTTTGCCGCGAACGAGGGTTATCACCCCGACCCCGCGACCGCCGTTCATACCTTCTGCCATGCGCTTCCTGGCAAGTGGCACCAGATGGGCGTGATCCTCGCTGCAACCGACGCGCTCAACTGGTTCGCGCGGATTGCCGGGACCGAGACCGGGGCGCTGACGGGCGCACTTGGGAGCCTTCGTGCACCGGGAAAGACGCGCTTCCTGCCCTATCTCGGCGGGGAACGCACCCCACTGAACGATGCCACCATCCGGGGCGCATTTCTCGGGCTTGAACATGCGACCGACCGGGATGCGGCGACGCGCGCCGTGCTCGAAGGCGTGACATTCGCGATCCGGGATTGCCGGGACGCGCTGGCCGCGACCGGAACACGGATCGACCGGCTCATCGCCGTCGGTGGCGGGTCAAAATCCGACTACTGGCTTTCGGCCATCGCTACCGCGCTTGCGACACCGGTTTCGGTTCCCGTAGCGGGCGATTACGGCGGAGCTTTCGGGGCTGCGCGGCTAGCCATCATGGCCACCACTGGCGCAGGGGCGGAAATCGCCACTGTCCCGACGATCGCACGGACGTTCGAGCCGCTGACGGACCTCATTCCGGCCTTCGACGAAGGCCACGCCCGTTACCGGGCTGCGCAATCTGCCATCAAGGGGCTGACATGACCGACTTCTTCAAGGGCATCCCGACCATCGGCTACGAGGGGCCTGACAGCGACAACGAATTCGCCTTCCGCCACTACAATCCCGACGAGATGGTCATGGGCAAGCGGATGGAGGATCACCTCCGATTCGCCGCGGCCTACTGGCATTCCTTCGCCTGGCCGGGCGGCGACCCGTTCGGCGGCCAGACCTTCGAGCGGCCGTGGTTCGGCGACACCATGGACCTTGCCCGGCTCAAGGCCGACGCGGCCTTCGAGATGTTCGATATCCTCGGGGTGCCCTTCTTCTGTTTCCACGATGCCGATGTCCGGCCGGAGGGCGGGAGCTTTGCCGAGAGCCTGAAGAATTTCGAGGGGATCGTCGACTACTTCGGCGAGAAGATGCAGTCGCACAAGACCCGGTTGCTCTGGGGCACTGCAAACCTCTTTTCGCACCGCCGTTTCATGGCGGGCGCCGCGACAAACCCCGACCCGGATGTCTTCGCCTGGTCGGCTGCAACAGTGAAAGCCTGCCTTGATGCGACGCACAAGCTCGGCGGGGCGAACTATGTGCTCTGGGGCGGACGCGAGGGGTATGAGACGCTTCTCAACACCGACCTGAAACGCGAGGCCGAACAGGCGGGGCGCTTCCTGCAAATGGTCGTCGACTACAAACACAAGATCGGTTTCAAGGGCACGATCCTCATCGAACCGAAACCGCAGGAACCCTCAAAGCACCAGTATGACTACGATGTCGCGACGGTCTACGGCTTCCTCAAGCGCTTCGGGCTTGAGAACGAAGTCAAGGTGAACATCGAACAGGGCCATGCGATCCTGGCCGGTCATTCGTTCGAACACGAATTGGCCCTCGCGGCGTCGCTTGGCCTTTTCGGGTCGATCGACATGAACCGCAACGATTACCAGTCGGGTTGGGACACCGACCAGTTCCCCGACAACGTGCCCGAAATGGCGCGGGCTTATTACGAAGTCCTGCGGGCGGGCGGATTCACCACCGGCGGCACGAATTTTGATGCGAAGCTTCGGCGACAAAGCCTCGATCCCGAAGATCTGATCCTCGGCCATGTCGGCGCGATGGATGTCTGCGCGAGATCGCTCAAGGCCGCGGCGGCACTGCTGGAGGACGGTTCGCTCGAACGCGCCCGGTCCGAACGCTACGCAGGATGGGACCTGTCCACTAACCGGGAGATGCTGAAAAGCGGAACGCTTGAAAGCATTTCGGCCCGCGTCCTTTCCTCAGGGCTTGATCCCCAGCCCCAATCCGGACGTCAGGAGCGGCTGGAGAATCTCTGGAATCGCTTCGTCTGATTCCGGGCAAGACCAAGTCGGCGATTCGTCGAGGAACGCATGCGCTTTTCCAACGGGCGGATTTTTCCGCATGTTTCTGACTGCTTAGGCAAAAGAACCCTGATGAACGGCACATTCGCACCGATTTGGGTCCGCGGGCCGGCATAAATCCGCCATTTTTTTGGGATTGATGCGTAAAGAGAAAAATAAGCTTAACGCTACCGTAACAATTCAACCAATAGTTTAGCCAAGTTACCGGAGAGTGGGGGTTTTCCGGACACCTGGCTAAGGAGACCCGGGATGGCTGCCCCCCTATTCGAGTTTCGCGACGACGTCGTGCCTGTTGTGCGTAGCGGACTCTATCCTGCCCAAGGAAAACGACTTCTCGATCTAACTCTCCTTCTGTTGATGCTGCCCGTTGCGGTTCCGCTCATCCTCGTGGTCCTGCTGGTGACGGCGACCGGGGGTGGGCAACCGCTCTATTCCCAACTCCGGGTCGGGCGGGACGGACGGCTGTTCCGTTGCTGGAAAGTGCGCACGATGATCCGTGATGCCGACGCGGCCCTTGCCAAGATCCTTCACGACAATCCGGCGCTGGCAGAAGAGTGGCGAACGACGCAGAAGCTTGCCCGCGACCCGCGCGTGACACGCTTTGGCGCCATTTTGCGCAGAACCAGCCTCGATGAACTTCCGCAACTGTGGAATGTCCTCAACGGGACGATGAGCCTTGTCGGTCCTCGCCCGTTCACACCCGAACAGTCGAGCCTTTATCGCGGCGGCCAACCGGACCTCGATTACTACAGGATGCGTCCCGGCATCACGGGTCTTTGGCAGGTCAGCCGCCGGAACAGGGGCTCTTTTGTCGAACGGGAGACCTACGATACCGCCTACTGGAGACAGATTGGACTCTGGACGGATCTGTCCATTCTCTTTCGCACCGCTGGCGTTGTCGTGCGTGCCACCGGGGTCTGATCAGGCGATACGCTTCCAGATGGCGGCATCGCCGAGGGTCTCGACGAATGCCGCGTGCGCTGCCTTCTCGTCCTCGGTCAGCCGCACAGGCAACGGGGTGGCGCGTGGTGGCGCGCGCCATATTTCAGCATCCGATCGGCTGGATGCGCCAGCATTGACAGAAAGTACAAAGTCGGGCTGACGGCCGCCGATCAGTTCCAGATACACCTCGGCCAGCAATTCGCTGTCGAGCAAGGCCCCGTGTTTTTCGCGCGCCGAATTGTCGATCGCAAATCGCCGGCAGAGCGCATCGAGCGAAGCTGGCGAACCGGGAAACTTGCGCCGGGCCAGCGCCACGGTATCAAGGGCACGGTCCATGGCGATAATCGGCAGGTTCACCCAGCTGAGCTCCGCGTTGAGAAACTTCATGTCGAACGCGGCATTGTGGATCACCAGCCGAGAATCCGATCCGACGAAATCCAGGAATGCCGATGCGATTTCAGCAAAGCGCGGCTTGTCCCGGAGAAAGTCGTCGCCAAGACCGTGTACGTCGAAGGCTTCGACAGGCATGGCGCGCTCGGGATTGATGTACTGGTGATAGACGCGGCCGGTGGGCATGTGGTTGAAAAGTTCGATTGCCCCGATCTCGACGATCCGGTGGCCTTCGGCGGGTTCGAAGCCGGTGGTTTCAGTGTCGAGAACGATCTCACGCATGGTCGGCCCTGATCCTTTTGATCACGTCTCGCACGGCGGCGCGGGTCGTATCAAGGGCCACGGTTTCGATGACATACGTGGCACGGGTCCGTTTTACCGCGTCAGGCAGCTGACGGGCCAGGATCGCTGCAAACTGCGCCTCGGTCATTCCGGGGCGTTCGAGGACGCGCGCGCGCTGGATCTCCTGCGGTGCAGTCACGACAAGGGTCGCGTCCATCGCAGCATCTGCGCCGGTCTCGAAGAGCAGCGGGATATCCAGGACGACGAGGCTCGCGCCGTTTGTAGCGGCGGACTCGATGAAGGCCGCGCGGTCTGCGGCAACAAGAGGGTGGATGACCGCCTCGATCCGGCCGAGCGCCGTCGGATCGGCGGCGATCCAGTCCTTGAGCCGCGCCCGGTCAACCGCGCCGTCGCGGATCGCCTCTGGGCGGATGGCCGAAATTGGGGAAACGCCGGCACCGCCTTGGGCGTATAGTCGATGAACCGCCGCGTCTGCATCCCAAACCGGGACGCCTTCTGCCGCAAACATGGCTGCGGTCGTCGACTTTCCCATTCCGATGGAGCCGGTGAGGCCTAGCAGAAACGGACGGTTCATCCGGCCAGAACCGCGTCGCGCACCGCCTGGTCAACCTCGGGCCGGACGCCGAACCAACGCTCAAATGCGGGCGCCGCCTGGTGGATGAGCATTCCGAGTCCGTCAACGGTCACACAGCCGATTTCGGCCGCCTCGTCGAGCAGTCTGGTTCGGAGCGGCGTGTAGACGAGGTCGGTCACGACGGCGCTTGGCGAGAGCGCGTCGAGCGGGACCCTGAATTCCGGTTTGCCGATCATCCCGAGCGACGACGTGTTCACAACCGTCGTCGCTCCGTCGAGCATGTTTCCAGCCTGAACCCAGTCATGAACGACAACCTTGGCGCCGAATTCCTGCCGCAGCGCCTCGGCCCGGGTGCGGGTCCGGTTCGCAAGGCGGATTTCCGGAACTCCGACTTCGATCAGCGATGCGATCACCGCCCGCGCCGCGCCTCCGGCGCCGATCACGGCGGCGGGGCCTGCGGTCGGCACCCAGCCAGGTGCGTTCTGTCTCAGGTTGGCGATGAAGCCATAACCGTCGGTATTGTCGGCGTGGATCCGGCCATCCTTTCGGAAGATGAGTGTGTTCGCGGCGCCGATAAGTGCGGCGCGGTCGGTCACGACGTCCGCCAGCGCCAGTACCGTTTCCTTATGGGGAATCGTGACGTTGACCCCGACGAACCCGGCTTTCGGGAGCGCTGCGATGACGTCGCGCAGGTCAGCCTGGGCGATGTCCATCGGTATGTAATAGCCCTGGATCCCGTAGCTTTTCAGCCAATGGCCGTGCAGCCGCGGCGATTTAGAATGCGCGACCGGCGATCCGATGACGCCGGCAAGAGGAATACGGGGGTGGTCGTTCATGTGGCGATGTCGCCTCGAATTCCTAGCCAGGTCAAGAGCTCGATAAGTGGCAAACCGAGAATGGTGAAATAATCTCCGTCGATGCCGGAAAAGAGCCGCACCCCCTCCTCCTCAAGCTTGTAGCACCCGACGCTGTGGCGGATGCTGGGCCAGTTGCGCGCGACATATTCGTCCAGATAAGCGTCCGATATGTCTCGCATCGTCAGACGCGCCTCCCCGACGTGCCGCCAGAGCGGCTGGTCGCCCTTGCAGATGACAGCGGCCGACAGAAGGCGGTGGGTGCGACCTGAAAGAAACCGGAGCTGCTTGCGCGCCTCGTCCTGATCGGCCGGTTTTGAAAGGATCTCGCCGTTGCATTCGAGGATCTGATCGCAACCCAGGACAAGCGCTTCGGGATTTCGGGAACTGACCTTTCGCGCCTTCATCTCGGCAAGAGTATCGGCAAGATCGCGGGGCGAGGCATCTTCGTGGGCCAGCGCATCTCGGATCGCGTCTTCATCGATGCGGGCCGGACTCACCCTCGGGGCAAGGCCGGCTGACCGCAACAGGCGGGCGCGGATCTCTGAGCTCGATGCGAGAACGAAGTCGGCGGGCGGAGGCGTCATGTATGGATCTGTGGCTAACCGGCGGAAAAGGGACCGGATCGAATTGGGGATAGGTCGGCGTCATCACGGAACTGGGGACAGATGGCAGGGTCTGTCAAGAACGGACGGAACTTCTTCCCATGTGGAGGGCGGTAGCTGACGACTGTGGATGAGACAGATGTCTCCTGGGTTTTCCGCAAGATCATTAACAGACCGAGCGGCAAGCGGATCTACGTAACCTAATGAATAATATAGTAAAAGTTTCATCGTCTCAGTGATACGTCGCTTTTCCGGAAATCTATCCCCAAGATTTTCGGCCTGTGAATTGAGGCCCCCGGAAGTCTGTAATCCACATCGTCCACAGGACTTACATCATCAACTTCTCTTTTCTTTTTCTTTCCTTTTATAAGAGGTTCATGTGGCAAGGCTCGGAGGAGACCCAGCGTGATCGGTGATTTTCTGGCTTCCGTGTACCCTTGGACGAAAGCGTTTCACGTGATGTCAGTCATTGCCTGGATGGCAGGTATCTTCTACCTGCCGCGCCTGTTCGTCTATCACGCGGAATCAGTGGAGCGCGGGAGCGAGACGGATGCGCTCTTTCAGGTGATGGAGCGAAAGCTCCTCAGACTGATCATGAATCCTGCCATGACGTCGACCTGGATCTTCGGTCTCGCGTTGGTGTTCACTCCAGGGATCGTCGATTGGGGCGAGGTCTGGCCATGGACGAAGGCGGCATCGGTCCTGGCGATGACGTGGTTCCACCATTGGCTTGGCTATAGGCGCAAAGATTTCGTCGCGGGCTCCAACACCCGAACCGGACGAACCTACCGGATGATGAACGAGGTGCCGACGGTTCTGATGGTGGTGATCGTCCTGTCGGTGATCCTGAAATTCTGATGCTCGGTTGACTCCGCACCGAGGCAGGGTGTAAGCGCAGCATCAAGCCCCGCCGTCCGGATAGGGGATATCTCCCAGATAGAACATCGCGCCGGCCTGCCGCCAGTGCCCGATCCGAGTGGTTTTCCAATATGACCCAAGACCGTCTGAACCTTGCCGATCTGAAGGCAAAGAGTCCCGCAGATCTTCTGGCGATGGCCGAAGAGCTGGAGATCGAGAACGCTTCGACCATGCGCAAGGGCGAGATGATGTTCTCGATCCTGAAGGAGCATGCCGAGGAAGGGTGGGAGATCGGCGGAGACGGGGTTCTGGAAGTGCTTCAGGACGGGTTCGGGTTCCTGCGGTCGCCGGAGGCGAACTACCTTCCGGGACCGGACGATATCTACGTCAGCCCGGACATGCTGCGTCAGTATTCGCTTCGCACCGGTGATACAGTGGAGGGAGTTATCAGGGCGCCTGGCGAGAACGAGCGCTATTTCGCCATGACGAAGGTGACGGCGATCAACTTCGAGGAGCCGGAGAAGGCGCGCCACAAGGTGGCTTTCGACAACCTCACGCCGCTCTATCCGGATGAGCGCCTGAAGATGGAGATCGAGGATCCGACCATCAAGGATCGGTCGGCAAGGATCATCGATCTGGTGTCTCCGATCGGAAAGGGACAGCGGTCTCTGATCGTCGCTCCACCTCGGACGGGTAAGACCGTTCTGTTGCAGAACATCGCCCATTCGATCGAAAAGAACCATCCGGAGTGCTACCTCATCGTTCTTCTGATCGATGAACGGCCAGAGGAAGTCACCGACATGCAGCGGTCGGTGAAGGGCGAAGTTATCTCTTCGACATTCGACGAACCGGCATCGCGGCACGTCGCTGTCAGCGAGATGGTTATCGAAAAGGCAAAGCGTCTGGTCGAACACAAGCGCGACGTCGTGATCCTGCTGGACTCGATCACGCGTCTTGGTCGTGCTTTCAACACGGTGGTGCCGAGCTCTGGCAAGGTCCTTACCGGTGGTGTTGACGCAAACGCGTTGCAGCGGCCGAAGCGGTTTTTCGGTGCGGCCCGGAACATTGAGGAAGGCGGTTCGCTTACGATCATCGCAACGGCGCTGATCGATACGGGCAGCCGAATGGACGAGGTGATTTTCGAAGAGTTCAAGGGCACTGGCAACTCGGAGATTGTGCTCGACCGGAAGGTCGCGGACAAGCGGGTGTTCCCGGCGATGGACATCCTGAAGTCCGGCACTCGGAAGGAAGAACTTCTGGTCGACAGGAACGACCTTCAGAAGACCTATGTGCTGCGCCGCATCCTCAACCCTATGGGAACAACGGATGCAATCGAGTTCCTCATCTCGAAACTCAAGCAGACGAAGACCAATTCGGAATTCTTCGATTCGATGAACGCCTGACTTGTTGTTTTAAAACAATAGGTTATAGCTATGGACACGATCTATGCTCTGGCCTCGGCGAGGGGCAAGGCCGGCGTCGGCGTCATCCGAGTTTCCGGGCCGCAAGCGTGGGAAGCCGTTCAGGCCTTGGCCGGCCGGTTGCCGAAGCCGCGCTACGCCGGATTGCGTCGGCTTCGTCTGGAAGGCGATGCCCTCGATGAAGCTCTGGTGATTGTTTTCGAGGCCGGGGCGAGCTTTACCGGGGAAGAATCCGCGGAACTGCACATTCACGGGGCAACGGCGACGGTATCGGCCGTGATGAAGGCCCTTGGGGTCCAGCCGGGCCTGCGTTTGGCCGAAGCAGGCGAGTTTACCCGACGCGCGTTAGAAAATGGCCGCCTCGATCTCTCGCAGGTGGAAGGGCTTGCAGATCTGATCGAGGCCGAGACCGAGGCGCAACGGCGGCAGGCACTGCGGGTCCTTTCCGGTGCCATCGGAGCATGTGCCGAAGGATGGAGGCGCGATCTCATCCGCGCTGCGGCGCTTCTTGAGGCAACGATCGACTTTTCGGACGAGGATATTCCGATAGATGTCACCCCCGAGGTCCTCACGCTGATCGATCGCGTTTTGGGAGACCTTCGCCGGGAATCAAGGAGTGTTGTTGCGGCAGAACGGATTCGCGAGGGATTCGAGGTGGCGATCGTCGGGCGCCCTAATGCCGGCAAGTCTACGCTATTGAATGCGCTTTCCGGGCGCGAAGCAGCAATTACCTCGGAGGTTGCCGGCACGACGCGGGATGTGATCGAGGTCCGGATGGATCTTGGCGGGCTGCCGGTGACATTGCTGGACACGGCGGGTTTGCGCATCGCTCAGGATCCGGTGGAAGAGATTGGAGTTGATCGTGCGGTGAACCGGGCAAGGTCGGCTGATCTCAGGATTTTCCTTCTGGATGAGACCGGCAGCATTCCGATGATCGATGCTGAGGACGGGGACATCATTGCCCAAAGCAAATCCGATTTGGGCGGCGTAGCGAGCAATGACATTCTTCGTTTTTCGGGCAAGACTGGCGAAGGATTGACCGATTTGATTTCGCGTATCACTCACGAGCTTGAAGCGCGTGCGGCCAGCGCCGGTATCATGACCCGGGAGCGGCATCGGCTGGCGATCCTTTCGTCGATTTCTGCTATTGAATCGGCGCGTGATGAGTTAAGCAGCGGCCCGGCCCGGACGGAGATTGCCGCAGAACATTTTCGCCGAGCCATTCGAGCCCTTGATTCGCTTGTCGGCCGTGTCGATGTAGAGGATCTCTTGGATGACATCTTCGCCAGCTTCTGCATCGGAAAATAGGAGTGTTTCACGTGAAACATTTTGATGTGATCGCCATCGGTGGCGGCCATGCCGGTGCCGAAGCCGCACATGCTGCTGCGAGAATGGGAGTGAGTACCGCCCTCGTGACGCTTCGGCGCGACGCAATTGGCACGATGTCATGCAATCCTGCCATCGGCGGGCTTGGCAAAGGGCATCTTGTCCGAGAGATCGACGCGCTGGATGGCGTAATGGCCAGGGTCGCGGACCGGGCGGGGATCCAGTTCCGTCTGCTCAATCGAAGAAAAGGGCCGGCGGTGCAGGGGCCGCGGGCTCAGATAGATCGCCGCATTTACAGGGACGTGATGCTGGCGGAATGTGAGGCGCAGAGAAACCTCTCGATCATTGAAGGTGAGGCCGTCGATTTCCTGATGGAAGGCGAGCGGGTTTGCGGCGTTCGATTGGCGGACGGGAGTGAGATCGGGGCAAGCGCGGTCGTTTTGACCTCAGGAACCTTCCTGCGCGGTATCATTCACATCGGTGATCTGCGTCAGCCCGGCGGCCGCATGGGTGATCGACCTTCGGTCGCCCTAGCGGAGCGGATCGACGATTTCGGATTGCCGCTCGGTCGGCTCAAGACCGGAACACCGCCACGGCTTGACGGCCGGACGATCAATTGGGAGGGCCTCGATCAGCAGCCCGGTGACGAAGATCCTGCGTTGTTTTCGTTTCTGAACACCCGGCCGTTCGTCCGCCAGATCACTTGCGGGATTACGCATACCAACGAGCGCACGCATGCGCTTATCCGTGACAACCTCAACCGATCGGCGATGTATGGCGGCCATATCGAAGGCGTTGGCCCGCGCTATTGCCCGTCGATCGAGGACAAGGTGGTGCGGTTCGCCGACAAGACTTCTCACCAGGTCTTTCTTGAGCCTGAGGGTTTGGATGACCCGACGATCTATCCGAATGGGATATCCACGTCGCTGCCGCGCGAAGTTCAGGAAGACTACGTCCATTCTATCAGAGGGCTCGAGAATGTGACGATCCTGCAGCCTGGATATGCAATCGAATACGACTACATCGATCCAAGGGCGCTGCGGCCGACATTGGAACTGAAGGATGTACCGGGGCTATATCTTGCGGGGCAGATCAACGGCACCACAGGATATGAGGAAGCTGCGGCGCAAGGCCTTGTTGCGGGCCTCAATGCGGCGCGGAGCGTGCAAGATCGGCCGGATGTTCTGTTCAGTCGTTCCGAGAGCTATATCGGTGTGATGATAGACGATCTGGTGACCCGCGGAGTTTCGGAGCCATATCGCATGTTTACATCGAGGGCCGAGTTTCGACTCTCGCTGCGGGCTGACAATGCAGACCAGCGGTTGACCGGCTTGGGCATCAATCTCGGCTGCGTTGGCCCGGCTCGAAAAGAAGCGTTCGACAAAAAGATGGATGCGCTCGCGGTTGGTCGCGCGGCGCTTGAGTCGCTGACTTTGACCCCGAAAGAAGCTGCAGCGCATGGAGTGCAGGTGGGCCAGGACGGACAAAGGCGGTCAGGCTTCACGCTTCTGTCTTTCCCTGCCGTCACCTTTGAACAGTTGGAACGGGCAGCGCCGGCGCTGGCGGCTATTCCCAACGATATCAAGGAGCAACTCTCTCGGGACGCGATTTATTCCACTTACATCGATCGGCAGAGCGCAGATGTGCAGGCGATGCAGCGGGAAGAGGCGCATGAGATCCCGGATGATTTCGACTACACCGCCCTCAGCGGCCTTTCGAATGAGCTGACCGGAAAGCTGTCTCGCGCCCGACCGCGCACACTCGCGCAGGCCGGGCGAATCGAAGGGATGACGCCTGTTGCCCTGACGTTGATCCTCGCGTCTCTACGGCGCGCCGAAAAAAAGCGTTCGGCTGGATGAGCCAGAAGACAGAATCCATCGGAGGACGCGATGTTTCACGTGAAACATCGGAGCGTCTGGAACATTTTGAGATGCTCGTTCGGAAATGGAATCAGGCTATCAATCTTGTAGCCCGCTCAACGCTGAACGATCTTCGAGGGCGTCATTTCCTTGATTCTGCACAGATATTTGATTTGGCCCTGCCAGAAGCGAGATCTTGGGTCGATCTTGGAAGTGGCGGCGGTTTTCCGGGAATCGTCGTCGCGATCCTCGCTGCTAACGAACGGCCGGATCTTGCCGTGACGCTTGTCGAAAGCGATCGGCGAAAGGCTGCCTTCCTCATGAGGTCTATCCAAGAGCTTGGACTCAATGCGCGCGTCCTGGACTCACGCATCGAATCGACGCCTCCGCTGGGTGCCGATGTGCTGTCCGCTCGCGCCCTTGCACCCCTCATTACCCTTCTGGGCTATGCCGAGCGGCATCTTGCGCCCGGGGGCATTGCGATCTTTCCGAAGGGCGCCAATCACCAGGCCGAACTCGATCATGCGCTTGAACATTGGCGCTTCTCCTATCAAAAGGAGCCGAGCAAGACCGACGCCGCAGGCGTCATCCTGATCATCGGAGGAATCTCGCGTGTCTGACCCGACCCGTCCGCCGGGGCCGAGAATCATAGCCATCGCCAACCAGAAGGGCGGCGTCGGGAAAACCACGACCGCGATCAACCTTGCGGCCGCCCTTGCGGAAGAAGGGCTCAGCATTCTCCTGGTGGATTTGGACCCGCAAGGAAATGCCTCGACCGGTCTCGGCGTGGAGCCGGCGCAGCGGGAAAAGACCACATACGACCTTTTGATCGAGGATGCGGCGCTTCTCGACGTCGTGCGCCCGACTCAGATCGAGGGCCTCTGGCTCTGTCCTGCGACGACCGACCTGTCGTCGGCCGATATCGAACTCGTCGCGAACGAAAAGCGCAGCTTCCTTCTCCATGACGCGCTTCGCCAGCCGGCGATCGACAGTTTTGAGTTCGACTATGTGCTGATCGACTGCCCGCCGTCGCTGAGCCTCCTGACAGTCAATGCGATGGTTGCTGCCCACGCCGTTCTTGTGCCGTTGCAGGCGGAGTTCTACGCTCTCGAGGGCCTGTCGCAGTTGATGCTGACGATCCGTGAGATCCGGCAATCCGCCAACTCGGACCTGCGCATAGAGGGTGTCGTGCTGACAATGTACGACAGCCGCAACAATCTCTCGCAACAGGTGGAGGCAGACGCGCGAGCTAACCTCGGCGACCTTGTTTTCCGGACCGTGGTTCCGCGCAATGTTCGACTCAGCGAGGCGCCGTCCTACGCGGTGCCCGTACTGAGCTATGATACGATGTCGAAGGGCAGCATCGCCTATCGCGCGCTCGCGCAAGAAATGCTGGCCCGACACAAACGGAACTGATGGGAGTGGCCATGGCTGACAAGAAGACCGAACGGCGCGGACTCGGGCGTGGCCTTTCCGCACTTATGGCCGACGTGCATGCCGGAGGCGGGGAAGAGCGCGGCGCCAATGCTCCCAGGCGCGCGGATACCCGCGTTCCGGTAGAAAAACTCGAGCCCAATCCGGATCAGCCCCGCCGCGATTTTGCCCCCGAGGCGCTGGCGGAACTGGCGGAATCCATCCGCGTGAAGGGCGTCATTCAACCTCTTATCGTCCGTGATAATCCAAGAAAATCAGGTAGTTATGAGATCGTTGCCGGTGAGAGGCGCTGGCGCGCCGCACAAATGGCGCAACTTCACGAAGTCCCGGTTCTGATCCGCGACTTCGACGATACCGAGGTTCTGGAAGTAGCGATCATCGAAAACATCCAGCGCGCAGACCTCAACGCTATCGAAGAGGCAATGGGCTACAGGCAGCTCATGGATCGTTTCGGCCATACCCAGGAAAAGATCGCTGAAGGGTTGTCCAAGAGCCGCAGCCACATCGCCAACCTGCTGCGCCTTTTGACCTTGCCGGACGAAGTGCAAGCCTGGCTCCGCGACGGCCAGATCACGGCCGGACATGCCCGCGCCCTTATCACCACCTCCGACCCGGTGGCACTTGCCCGTCAGGTGATCGCGAAAGGACTTTCGGTCCGCGAAACCGAACGCCTCGCCAAGGCGCCGACGAAGGCCTCGACGCCGAAATCCGAGCGCCGGCACGAAAAGGATGCCGACACCCGCGTTCTAGAGCAGGACCTTTCCGCAAATCTCAGGATGAGGGTCGTCATCGACCACAAGGGCCATGACGGCGGCCACGTCGTGATCACCTATAAATCGCTCGAACAACTCGATGAGCTTTGCCAGCTTCTGTCGCAAACCCACTGAGGATCAGGCGCCCGGTCGGGTCCAGATGAAGACTGAGACCGCGACGAGGATCAGCGCCTGAACGACAAGTACCCAGGCTTTCAGCCCCAGCGCGACGGAAATCAGAAAAGCGGCCGCGATGGAGCCCGAGGCCAGCCACTTCGCCCGCCGCCCAATCGCACCACGCTCGCGCCAGTCGGCGATCGGAGGGCCAAAGACCGGATGGGCGAGAAGCCAGTGATGCAGCCGCTCCGACGACCGACTGAAGGCAAATGCAGACAACAACAGGAACGGCACAGTTGGCAACAGGGGCAGGAAAATCCCGGCGGTACCCAATGCCAACGAAGTAGCCCCGAGAAGAAGCCAGGCACCACGCATCACGGCATCAGCTCCCGGATCACCGCGTTCAGAACCGCGCGGCCGTCTCGCGTCGCCGCCAACCGCGGTCCGGTCCGGCGGACCATCCCGATGTCTTCAAGGGCGACGATCGTGGCATCGGATAGCGGCTGGCCTGCCAGCGTGGCATACCGTCCCATATCCAGCCCCTCCTTCAGCCTTAGGCACATCATCAGGTATTCGTTGGCCTGATCGGCCGCCGTCAGAGTGTCCCGCAGCGTTTCGCCGTCACCCATCGACTCGACCTGCTCCAGCCAGACGGCCGGAGTTTTTGGTGTCTCCGTCGCAACCCGACTTCCGCCAAAGGTCAACCGTCCATGCGCGCCGGGTCCGACCCCGGCATAGTCTCCGTAACGCCAATAGATCAGGTTATGCCGGCTCTCCGCCCCATCGCGCGCATGATTGGAAATCTCGTAAGCGGGCATCCCGGCGTCTTCCATAATCTCTTGTGTTTTTAGATACATGTCAGCCGCAAGGTCGTCTTCCGGCAAGCCCTTCAACCCGCCCGCCGCGTGACGCGCGCCAAAGGCCGTTCCGTCCTCGATGGTCAATTGGTATAGCGAGAGGTGATCCACGGCCATCGCCAGCGCCTCGCGCAGCTCCTTTTCCCAGCTGGCCAACGTCTGGTCCTGCCTTGCGTAGATCAGATCGAAGCTCACCCGATCGAACGCCGAGCGCGCCACATCAAACGCCACCCGTGCCTCGTTCACCGAATGAAGCCGGCCGAGTCTGCGCAAGTCGACATCGTTCAGCGCCTGAACGCCCATTGAGATGCGGTTGACCCCGGCCTCGGCATAGCCGCGAAAGCGACCAGCCTCGACGCTGCCCGGATTGGCCTCCAGCGTAATCTCGGCATCGTTCGACATTGGCCAGGTCGCGCGGACCTTCTCGATGATCGCGGCGACAAGATCGGGGTCCATCAGCGACGGCGTTCCGCCGCCAAAGAAGACCGTGTTGAGAATGCGTCCTTGCGTCTCGCTTCCGACCCGCTCGATCTCGCTCAGATAAGCGTTCCGCCAACGGGACTGGTCAATCTCTGCCGCGACGTGGGAGTTGAAGTCGCAATAGGGGCATTTAGAAGCACAGAAGGGCCAATGCAGATAGAGGCCGAACCCGCCGTGCCGCCAGTCCTCCACACTCAGCCCTTGAACGCCGTGACTTCGATCTCGACCTTCATTTCCGGCCGGATTAGACCCGCAATGACCATCGTTGCGGCGGGACGGATCTCGGCGAATGCCTCACCCAAAGCAGGGATAAGCTCATCAACCAACGCCGCGTCGGTCACCGTGTACTGGACCCGCACGACATCTTCCAACGCGAAGCCTGCCTCCGTCAGAACGCCACGGATCGTCGCAAAGCAATTGCGCGCCTGGTCGGCGATCCCGTCCGGAATCACCATTGTCTTGTAGTCATATCCGGTCACCCCTGAGACGAAGCACCAGTCGCCCTTCACGATGGCCCGGCTGTAGCCCATCTTCGCCTCAAACGGCGATCCCGTCGAAATCCGCTTCATGCCTCAGCTCCCTCAAAACAGGCTACCAGCTTGCCGAATGCATCTGCTCTATGACTGATCCGGTTCTTTTGCTCCGAATCCATCTGGGCAAAGGTGATGTCGTAGCCTTCGGGCTGGAACATCGGATCATAGCCGTGACCCTGCGCACCGCGCATTGGCCACACGACCTGGCCCTCGACCTTGCCGGCGAAGACCTCGTCATGGCCGTCCGGCCATGCCAGCACCATCGTCGCGCGAAACCGCGCCGTGCGCGGGTAGGGGGCGTTCGCCGCCTCCAGCCCATTCCACGTCCGGGTCATCGCCTGGACGAAGTCGCGTCCCGTCGGCGTCATTGCCCAATCGGCAGTGTAGACGCCCGGCGCACCACCCAGCCCGTCCACTTCGATGCCGCTGTCATCGGCGAGCGCTGGCAGTCCCGTCGCCTTCGCAGCCGCATGGGCCTTGATCCGCGCATTGCCGACGAATGTGTCCTCGGTTTCCTCGGGCTCCGGCAACCCCATTTCGGCGGCACTCACGCAGGAGATGCCATAGGGTTTCAGGAGCTCCGCGATCTCTTCGAGCTTGCCTTTGTTATGGGTCGCCACCAGAAGCCGCTTGCCCGAGAATGTCCGCATCAGATCGCCGCCTTTTGCGCCTCGACCAAGGTCGCGATGCCGCTCTCGGCAAGGTCGAGGAGTTTGCTCATTTCGTCGCGTGAGAACGTGGCGCCTTCCGCCGACATCTGAACCTCGATCAGCCGGCCACGACCGGTCAGGATAAAATTGCCGTCCGTTCCAGCCTCGCTGTCCTCGGCATAGTCGAGGTCAAGCACCGGCTGCCCGGCATAGATTCCGCAGGAGACCGCGGCCACGTGGTCGACGAGCGGATCGCTGATGACGGCACCGGCCTTGATCAGCTTGTTGACCGCCAGACGCAACGCCACCCAGCCGCCGGTGATGGATGCGCACCGCGTGCCACCATCGGCCTGGATCACGTCGCAATCGACGACGATCTGGCGCTCACCAAGCGCAACGCGGTCCACGCCGGCTCGCAGTGCCCGACCGATAAGCCGTTGTATTTCCTGCGTTCTACCAGACTGCTTGCCCGCCGCCGCCTCGCGCCGATTGCGCGTGTTGGTGGCGCGTGGCAGCATCCCGTATTCGGCGGTCACCCAGCCAAGCCCGGTTCCCTTCAGGAACGACGGCGCCTTGTCCTCGACGGTCGCGGTGCACAGGACATGCGTGTCCCCGCAGCGGATCAGGCAAGACCCTTCGGCGTGTTTCGTCACGCCCGTTTCAATCGAGATCTCGCGCATCGCGTCGAGCTTCCGGCCAGAGGGTCGCATGTCTTGTCCTTTCGTCCGTTCGCCGCCAATTACAGGCGCCCCGCACACCGACGCAACCCCGATTGACGCCGCCGGCGCTGGCTCTTTTACTGGCAGGGACCATATAGATAGGGCAATGACCGACCGACCCAACATCCTTGCCGAACTGAACGACCGCTCGCGGGAGGTGTTCCGCCGCGTCGTCGAAGGCTACCTCGACTCCGGGGGTCCCGTCGGATCGCGCACCCTCACTCGCTCCATGAGCGAACAGATCTCCGCCGCGACGATCCGCAATGTCATGCAGGACCTCGAATACCTCGGCCTGCTCGACAGTCCGCACACCTCGGCCGGCCGCATCCCGACGCAACTCGGCCTTCGGATGTTCGTTGACGGGTTGATGGAGGTTTCGACCCTATCCATGCAGGATCGGGAGGCGATCGACGCTACCGCGGGCGGTAATGAGCCTGGGGTCACAACCATGCTCGACCGCATCGGCCAGGCGCTCTCTGGCATCACCCACGGTGCGAGCCTCGTCCTGACCCCCAAGCACGAAGCCGCGATCCGTCATATCGAATTCGTGAGCCTCGCCCCGGAACGGGCGCTCGTCGTGCTCGTCTTTGCGGATGGCCATGTCGAAAACCGCGTCTTCACCCCGCCGGCCGGTCAGACGCCGTCGTCGATGCGCGAAGCGGCAAATTTCCTTAACGCTCTCGCCGAGGGTCGTACCTTCTCGGAACTCCGCGTCCACATGAGCAGAGAAATTGCGCGGCGCCGGCAGGAACTCGACAGCGCCGCAAGGGCGCTCGTCGAAAGCGGCCTCGCGGTCTGGGAAAACCCCGGCGAATCCCATGAACGGCTCATCGTCCGCGGGCGCGCCAACCTCATCGATCAGGCCGACGAGGCCGACCTAGAACGCATCCGAACGTTGTTCGACGACCTCGAGCGCAAGCGCGACATTGCCGAATTCCTCGAACTGGCGGAGGCGGGCGAAGGGGTGCGCATTTTTATCGGCTCAGAGAACAAGTTATTCTCACTTTCGGGTTCCTCTCTAGTGGTGTCTCCCTATATGAACGCTGACCGTAAGATCATCGGCGCCGTGGGCGTGATCGGACCGACGCGGCTCAATTATGGGCGCATCGTACCGATCGTCGACTACACGGCGCAGCTCGTCGGACGGATGCTGTCCGGTGAGCGCAAGGGATAGAACCTATGAGTGACATGAAGAAAGACGAGATTGCCGAGGATCAGGAACAGATCGGTCCGGAGGGGATCGAGGCGGACGCCATGGCGAACGAGCTGGAAGCGCTCCGCGCCGAACGCGACGAGATTCGCGACCGCTTCATGCGGGCCCTCGCCGACGCGGAGAATATCCGTAAGCGCGGCGAACGCGACCGTCGCGAGGCGGAGCAGTATGGCGGATCGAAGCTCGCCCGCGACATGCTGCCGGTCTACGACAATCTCAAGCGCGCCCTCGACGCCGCGGGCGAAGAGCAGCGCCAGGCCGCCAAGGCGCTTATCGAGGGTATCGAACTGACGATGCGGGAACTGATCTCCGTGCTCGGAAAGCACGGGGTGGAACCGATCGTTCCCGAAGTGGGCGATGCGTTCGACCCTCAGCTTCACCAGGCAATGTTCGAAGCGCCGCTGCCCGGCACCAAGGCTGGTAATATCATTCAAGTGATGACCGAAGGCTTCATGCTGCACGAGCGGCTTCTGCGTCCTGCGCAGGTCGGCGTAAGTTCGACGCCGAAGTCGTGATTGCTCCGTCGGAGGCGGGGGTTTGACACCCCCGCACCCCGGTGAGGTATTCGAACCACAATGAAAGGATCAGGCTTCAGTCGCCCGAAATTGACTTGAGGTCGTAGATCGCCGCGAGCGCTTCCAGCGGTGTCATCTCGTCCGGGTGGAGCGCGGTCAGCCGTTCTTCGAGCTTTGACGGGCCCTTTGCGGGCCGGGGCGGGGTAACCGGAGCCGCGCTGAACAGCGGCAGGTCGTCGATCAGCGTGTGTTTTCGGGTGCCGCCTTCGCGCTCACCCTTTTCCAGCGCCTCCAACACCACTTTCGCCCGCTCGACCACCGCTGCCGGCAACCCGGCAAGCCGGGCGACCTGCACGCCGTAGCTTCGGTCTGCCGCGCCCTTCCGCACCTCGTGCAGGAAGATCACCTCGCCTTCCCATTCCTTTACGGCGACCGTCGCGTTTTCCGCGCCGTCGAGCTTTGCGGCGAGTGCTGTCATCTCGTGGTAATGCGTGGCGAAGAGCGCGCGGGCGCGGTTCACGTCATGCAGGTGTTCGAGCGTCGCCCAGGCGATCGAGAGGCCGTCATAGGTCGCGGTGCCCCGGCCGATCTCATCGAGAATCACCAGCGCCCGGTCGTCCGCCTGATTGAGGATCGCCGCGGTTTCCACCATCTCGACCATGAAGGTCGACCGTCCGCGCGCGAGGTCGTCTGCGGCGCCGACCCGGCTAAAAAGCTGGCTGACGAGGCCGATATGCGCGCGCCGCGCGGGGACGAAGCTGCCAGCCTGCGCCAAGAGGGCGATGAGGGCATTCTGACGCAGAAAGGTGGATTTACCAGCCATGTTCGGCCCGGTGATGAGCCAGATTGCCGGGGTCTCACCCGCGGTCAGGTGACAATCGTTGGCGATGAACGGCTCGCCCGTCCGTTTCAAAGCGCGCTCGACGACCGGGTGGCGGCCGCCGTCGATCTCGAAGCCTCGGCTTTCGTCGACCTGCGGCTCGGACCAGTCCTCGCCCCGCGCGAGGTCCGCGAAGGCCGCCGTCACGTCAATCTCGGCAAGCGCCCGCGCGGCTTCGGAAATCAGCGCGGCGGCATCGAGAATCATGGCTTTCAGGCCGTCATAGAGCCTTTTTTCGATTTCCAGCGCGAGGTTCCCGGCATTGAGGATCCGGGTCTCCATCTCTGAGAGCGGAACGGTGGTGAAGCGCACCTGGTTGGCCGTCGTCTGGCGGTGAATGAAGGTTTCGTTCAACGGCGCGGAGAGCATCTTTTCGGCGTGGGTCGCCGTCGTCTCGATGAAATAGCCGAGCACGTTGTTGTGCTTGATCTTCAGGCTCTGCACGCCGGTCTGCGCGACGTAGTCGGCCTGCATCTTCGCGATGACGCCGCGCCCCTCGTCGCGTAATTGCCGCGCTTCGTCGAGCTCTGCGTTGTGGCCCGCCGCGATGAATCCGCCGTCACGCGCGAGAAGCGGCGGTTCGGCGACAAGGGCCGCGTCGAGATAGGCGACGAGGTCATCGTGACCGACGAGCGTCTTTGCCGCCCCACCCAAGCGCGCAGGTGCGTCGCCTGCAAGCCGGCCGGCGATCCGCGCGGCCTCGGCCAGGCCGCCACGGACCGCTGCCAGATCGCGCGGGCCGCCCCGGTCGAGCGCGAGGCGCGACAGCGCCCGGTCCATGTCCGGCACCTTTTTCAGGTCGGCGCGCAGCGCCTCGGTCAGCCGCGCCTCTTCCGCGAGGAACCGCACGGCCTCGAGCCGTGACCGGATTTCTACCAGATCCCGCGACGGTGCTGAGAGACGCCGTTCAAGAAGCCGCCCGCCGCCCGCTGTCACGGTCCGATCGATGGCGGCGATCAGGGAGCCTTCGCGCCCTCCCGACAACGATTGGGTAATCTCGAGGTTGCGCCGCGTCGAGGCGTCGATCTGGACACTGCCGCCCGGCGCTTCCTTGACCGGCGGGCGCAGGAGCGGCAGCTTGCCGCGCTGTGTGAGATCGAGATATTCGACGATAGCCCCCATCGCCGAGATCTCCGCCCGGTCGAACGCCCCGAACGCGTCGAGCGTGGCGACGTCGAAGAGCGATGCGAGTCGCTTTTCGGCGCCCATGCTGTCGAAAGAGCCGCGCGAAAGTGGCGTCATGGCTGCCCCGGATTCAGAGACTACGCCAGCGCAATCACCTTCTTTTGCTTCGCTCACGAGAACCTCGCGCGGGGCGAGCCGCGCCAACTCCGGCGCAAGACGGATCATCGGGCAGGTGATGACCCGGAACTCTCCGGTGGAAATATCGACCCAAGCCAGCGCCGCCTCGTCCCGCACCTCGGCCCAGGCGGCGAGGAAGTTGTGACGCCGCGCTTCGAGTAGCGATTCCTCGGTGAGCGTCCCGGGCGTCACCAGCCGCACGACATCGCGCGCGACCACGGATTTCGACCCGCGCTTCTTTGCTTCGGCCGGATCTTCCATCTGCTCGGCGATGGCCACCCGGAACCCTTTTCGGATCAGTGCCAGGAGATATCCTTCCGCAGAATGCACCGGCACCCCGCACATCGGGATATCCTCACCCAGATGCTGCCCGCGTTTCGTGAGCGCGATATCGAGGGCCGCCGCCGCCGCCTCGGCATCGGAAAAGAACATCTCGTAGAAGTCGCCCATCCGGTAGAAGAGGAGCGCATCAGGATAGCGCCCCTTGATCTCCAGATATTGCGCCATCATCGGCGTCACATTGGCGTCGGCTGACACGCGCACCCCCTCGGAACCTCCGCGCGACCCTACAAAACCGTCAGGGCAGGGAAAAGCCGCAAATCCTTTGGATTGAGGCCATCCGGAAGGGAGGTTATGAGGGCAGGGTCTTGAGGAGGACGAAAGCCCCATGTCGACCAAGAACCGTGTCACGCCGGAAGAAGCGCTCGCCTATCACCTGAACCCGGTGCCGGGGAAATACGAGATCGTCGCCTCGAAACCGATGGCGACCCAGCGCGATCTGTCCTTGGCTTATTCCCCCGGTGTCGCCGTTCCCGTCCAGGCCATCGCCGAGGCGCCGGAGACGGCCTATGATTACACGACCAAGGGCAACATGGTTGCCGTCATCTCGAACGGTACCGCGATCCTCGGCATGGGGAACCTCGGGGCGCTGGCGTCGAAGCCGGTGATGGAGGGCAAGGCTGTCCTCTTCAAGCGCTTCGCCGATGTGAACGCCATCGACATCGAGCTTGATACCGAGGATCCGGACGAAATCATCAAGGCCGTGAGCCTGATGGGCCCGACCTTCGGCGGCATCAACCTTGAAGACATCAAGGCGCCCGAGTGCTTCATCATCGAAAGCCGGCTGAAGGAGATCATGGATATCCCGGTCTTCCATGACGACCAG
This sequence comes from Paracoccaceae bacterium, assembly GCA_050289105.1. Lineage (GTDB taxonomy): Bacteria > Pseudomonadota > Alphaproteobacteria > Rhodobacterales > Rhodobacteraceae > Albidovulum. Next base: position 42,019 of record JBNKFC010000444.1, read on the forward strand.
CATGGGACGGCGGTGATCTGCGCGGCGGGTCTCATTAATGCGCTGGAAATTTCGGGCAAAAAGCTCGCCGACTGCAAGATCGTCCTGAATGGCGCTGGTGCTGCAGGGATTGCCTGTCTTGAGCTTATCAAGGCGATGGGGGCGAAACACGACAACTGCATCATGTGCGACACCAAGGGCGTGATCTGGCAGGGCCGCACCGAGGGAATGAACCAGTGGAAGTCGGCCCATGCGGTCAAGACCGATGCGCGAACCCTCGAAGAAGCGATGCAGGACGCCGACGTCTTCCTTGGCGTTTCGGCCAAGGGCGCGGTAACTCCGGACATGGTCGCTTCGATGGCACCGAACCCGGTCATCTTCGCAATGGCGAACCCCGACCCCGAGATCACCCCGGAAGAGGCGCATGCGGTGCGCGAGGACGCGATCGTCGCGACCGGGCGCTCCGACTACCCCAACCAGGTCAACAACGTCCTCGGCTTCCCCTATCTCTTCCGCGGCGCCCTCGACATCCATGCCCGCGCCATCAACGATGAGATGAAGATCGCCTGCGCCGAGGCGCTCGCAAAACTCGCGCGCGAGGATGTGCCGGATGAGGTCGCGATGGCCTATGGCCGAAAGCTGACGTTCGGGCGCGACTACATCATCCCGACGCCCTTCGATCCGCGATTGATCTACGTGATCCCGCCGGCCGTCGCGAAGGCGGGGATGAAGACCGGCGTCGCGCGCCGGCCGATCATCGACATGACCGCATATGAGCTCAGCCTCAAATCGCGGATGGACCCGACCGCCTCGATCCTTCAGGGCATCCATGCCCGCGCGCGTCAGGCGCAGGCACGGATGATCTTCGCAGAGGGCGACGACCCGCGCGTCCTGCGCGCCGCCGTCGCCTATCAGCGCGCCGGGCTGGGCAAGGCGCTTGTCGTGGGGCGCGAGGC
>JBNKFC010000445.1:0-2026 GCA_050289105.1 Paracoccaceae bacterium
CTTGTGTTCGTAGGCCATGAGTTCACCGTCGCGGGCGAGGCCCATGAGCGGTGCGCGTTCCCAGATGGTCGCATCGTCCTCAAGATACCTGGCCACCTTCGGCGACAGGACGAAGTAGCCGCCATTGATGACACCGCCGTCATCGGCCGGTTTTTCCGAGAATTCCCGCACATGACCGTCGTTGATGTCGAGCCGGCCGAAGCGCGCGGCGGGCGGCACCGCCGTCACCGTCGCCATGCGGCCATGCGCCTTGTGAAAGGCGATAAGCTGCGTCACGTCGATGTTTCCGACACCGTCGCCGTAGGTCATGCAGAACGCCTCCTCGTCCTTGAGGTAGGGCATCACACGGCGCAGACGCCCGCCAGTCATGCTTTCCTGACCGGTGTCGATGAGCGTCACGCGCCACGGCTCGGTCTGGTTGTTGACGATCTCGGTAGTGCCCTGACGCAGGTCGAAGGTCACGTCCGCCCCATGCAGGTAGTAGTTGGCGAAGTATTCCTTGATAACGTAGCCCTTGTAGCCGCAGCAGACGACGAAGTCGTTGATGCCGTGGGCGGCGTAGATCTTCATGATGTGCCACAGGATCGGACGGCCGCCGATCTCGACCATCGGCTTGGGGATTCGCACCGTTTCCTCGGCGAGGCGGGTCCCGAGACCGCCGGCCAGCAAAACGCATTTCATGATCTGAACTCCTTCACACGCCTGACGGGCACATCTGCGGGACAGAAGCCCGACCGCCCTTCTCCGCGCCGCGCGCCGGAGTGACCCCGGGCTTCGCCAGCGCCCTTGCACCCCATGCTGCGGGGTAGCACAAAGCCCTTGGTTTCGCTACAGCTATGGCGCTGGGAAGACCTCCGCCAGCCGGCCGTCGCCGCCGTCCTCCGCCAATCCGCGGGGATGGGGCCAGGCCCCGGTTCCGGCGGCATTTCAGAAGGAAGACGTTGAAGATGAACATTCTGCTTATCGGCCACCGCGGATACATTGGCCCGGTCGCCGCGACGCATCTGAACCGCGCCCTGCCGGGTGCCAAGGTCCATGGCATCGACGCCAACTGGTTCGCCGGTTCCGAGGCGGCCGGGTTCCCCGATGCCGCCTTCGCAAGCCAGCGCCGCGCCGATGTGCGCGACCTGACCGAGGCGGACTTCAAGGGCATGGACGCCGTCGTAGCGCTTGCCGCCGTGTCCAACGACCCGATCGGCAAGGAGTTCGAGGACGCCACCGCCGACATCAACTCGGCCGCCGTCCTGAAGGCCGCGAAAGCCGCCCGCGCGGCAGGCGTCAAGCGCTTCGTCTTCGCTTCGTCCTGCTCGATGTACGGCGCCGGTTCGGACAGCCTGCGGAAAGAGACGGACACGCTGAACCCGCTCACCGCCTATGCAAGATCCAAGGTCGCGACCGAGGAAGGGCTGCGCGGGCTGGCCACCGGCGATTTCATGATCACGTCCTTGCGCTTCGCCACGGCTTGCGGGGCAAGCCCGATGCTGCGACTTGACCTCGTGCTCAACGATTTCGTCGCGACCGCGCTGCGCACCGGCAAGATCGAGGTCCTGTCGGACGGCTCGCCCTGGCGCCCGCTGATCCATGTCGAGGACATGTCGCGGGCCATCGAATGGGCGATCACGCGGGATGGCGACAAGATGGTCGAGGTCAATGTCGGCAGCCAGGCCTGGACCTGGCAGGTCGGTCAGCTTGCCCGCGAGGTCGCAGATCTGCTCGGCGGGGTCGACGTCGAGATCAACACCAATGCCGCGCCCGACAAACGCTCCTACCGCGTTGATTTCTCGCGCTTTGCGGCGCTTGCCCCGAACCATCAGCCGCAAAAGGACTTCGCCACGGCAGTGCGCGAACTCGCCGACGAGGTGCGGGGCATCGACTTCGCCGACGCCGCGATCCGCGAGTCGCGGTTCATCCGGCTCAACGTGCTGCGCGGCCATGTCCATTATGGTCGTCTCGACGGAGCGCTGCGCTGGACCAAGGCGGGCTGACGGAAGGCTCCCCTCGAACCGGGCCGCCGCGGCCCGGTTCA
>JBNKFC010000446.1:0-4410 GCA_050289105.1 Paracoccaceae bacterium
GGCGCCTGTCATATGGCCTACCACCCCAGCTTGATATCCGCCGCATCCTGGAGCGCGCTGATGGCGACGCTCGACGATCACTTCGGAGAGAACGCCAGCCTCGACCCCGCGACCGGCGCTGAAATCACCGCCTGGCTGACCGCCCACGCCGCCGAAACTGCGGATACCAAGCCCGCCCACCGGCTGTCGCGCACCGCGCCGGACGCGCCCTTCACGCTCACGGCAACACCCTTCTGGACGCGCGTCCACTGCGACCTGCCCGACGCCCTGTTCCAAAGCAAAGCCGTTGGTGGCCGCTCCAACTGCGCCGCATGCCACGGCGACGCGGAAACCGGCCTCTTCAGCCCCTTCTCCATTTCCATCCCCAAGGAGACCACCCGATGAAACCCTTTTTCCTGCTCCCATTGATCCTGTTTGCCGCGCCAGTGGTGGCGGGGGACACCTCGCCCGAAACGCTGATCGCGCAGTATGCAGCCGAGGCGGGTGCGGATCCGTCGCCCGACCGGGGAAAGGCGCTGTTCCTGGCCGACCATGCTGGTGGCAAGCCGGACACGCCGTCCTGCACCACCTGCCATACGGCAGATCCGCGCGGCATGGGGCAGGCCCGCACCGGCAAGGCGATCGACCCCATGGCGCCATCCGTCAATCCCGCACGCTTCACCGACAGCGCCAAGGTCGAAAAATGGTTCGGCCGCAATTGCGACTCGGTGCTGGGCCGCCCGTGCACCGCGGCTGAAAAAGCCGACGTCATCGCCTGGCTCGCCAGCCTTTGACCTTCAATCTCAGGAGCTTTCCATGACTTTCCGACTACTTGCCCCGCTTGCCCTGGCGATCATCACTCTGCCAGCGTTCGCCGACGAAGGTGAACGCATGCCACCCGTCGCGCACGCGGCAACCGAGGCCGAATGCAGCGCCTGCCACATGGCCTATCCGGCGGGGTTCCTGCCCGCGCGGTCGTGGACAGCAATCATGGCTTCGCTCGACGATCACTTCGGCGAGAACGCTGCCGTCGACGATGCGACAAGGGCCGATATCGAAGCCTACCTCGTCGCCAATGCGGCCGATGCCGGGGGACGGGCGCCGGGGCTCTTGCGGGGCACAGACCCACAGACCACGCCGCTGCGGATCACCGAGCTGCCATGGTTCGTTCGCGAGCACGGGCGAGAGGTGTCGCAGCAAATGTTGCAGCGCGCGGGATCGATGTCGAACTGCACGGCATGCCATCGCGGCGCGGCGCAAGGGAGTTTCGAGGACGACTGAAGCGCGTCACCGCCCACCCGCGGTTGCCCATGCGACAGAGAGGACAAGCCGGTGTTCGCGCCTCTCGTTGCTGAGCCGATGCTTGCCTGTTCCTCCGACTGCAGAGAGCCATCAGGCCAGGACGGCAGACTCACAGCGAGCGCCAGCGAAGGCATTGGCGAAGGCGTCGATCTCTGCCCGCGTTCCGGCTAGGCAGGCGGCGGTCGAGAGGGCGTCTGCCAGCGCGGCAGAGGGGGCGGAAATCGAGATGGCGCGCCAAAGCGACGCTGCTGGTTCGCCGGTTTTCGGATTGAGGATATGGCCCAGTTTGCCGGCAGCGTCGAAAACCGTACCGAGTGGCGCAGAGGTTGCGAGTGCGCGGGAGCGCAGGTTGACCTCGCCCCCCTGTGCGAGTCTGACGGGCCATGCGCCGCCACCCGGATGACCGCCGAGGGCGCGGTGTTCGCCGGTATCGATGAGGATATCGGTCAGGCCCTCGGCCTCCAAGAGCGCGGCGACGCGGTCGGCAATGTAGCCTTGGGCAATACCGTTCAGCGTCAGCGCGCTGCCGCTTGCAAGCGACACGGCTGATGCAGAGTAGCGCAGGTCCGGCCAGCCGCCGCGTGCGCGGGCATCGACAAGCTCACTCGCCGCAGGCCGCGTGCCCGCAGTCGCATGTTCGGCCCAGAGCGCCCAGAGGGGCTGCACTGTCGGATCAAAGAGCCCGTCAGTGGCGCGGTGCACTGAACTGGCAAGCGCAAGGCATTCCAGAAGCTCTGCCGGCGGGGCGTCGATACGACCCGCGGCGTTCAACCGCATCAGGGTGCTGTCCGGCCGGTAAAGGCTGAACACGTTTTCGAGCCGGTCGATCTCGGTGGCGGCGCGGGCGCAAATGGCGGCCGCATCCGGATGGGCGATGCGGATCGTCGCCCGCGCACCGAGCGCGATCCCCGTCCATGTGTGGATGGGCGTCTCGCCCGCCCGGGCCGAGGGCGCGAGGGCAAGGGCGGCGGCCGATACGGTGAGGAAGCGGCGGCGGGTCAGCATTGGATCATCCCTCGATCTTTTCGGAAAGGGCCTTGAGGCGGGCATTGAAGTCGGCGTCGTCATCAGCGCCAACATCTCCCTCCATCGTGACGGGCGCGATAACGGCGGAATCGGGAACCTCGGACAGCGACATGACCGTGCCGCCGCGCCCGGCCGCGAAGTCGGAAGCGGCAGCAAGATCGGAAAAGGGCACGAGTTCCGGTGCGCCCATGCCGCCCTCGACGCTCGAACCCACGACGTAATGCGCGCTGGCGGCGGGGATCCAGTTGGCCTCGCCCGGGTCCTCCCATGTCGCACCATCAGCCCCCATGTCGTTCACGTAGATGGCGAGGATGACCCCGTCTTGCTCGGGCAGCCGGGAATAGGCGATGGCATCGCGGACCTGAGTGAAGAACAGCGGTTTTTCGGGAAAGCCGTCCAGATGCACCTGCGCCTTAGGCCCGGGATGTTCGAGGACATTCATCTGGCAGTAGTGGCCGACCGCGGCTTCCGTCAGAGCGACAGGCGAGAGGTCCTGCGCATCCTCCTTGCAGGCAGCGAGAAGCAGGACGAAGAGAAGCGCGCGTTTCATGGTGTCACCTTGCGAAAGGCCGCAGCCGCAAGGATGAGCGCGAGAAGGGGCCAAGCGGCTACGGAAAGGGCGGACTGCCAGAGAGGAATTGCGTTAGAGGCACCGGAGACGCCGGCAGCGGCGGCAGATGCCTCCGATGCGGCGAGGTTGAAAAGGCGGAACGCGTCGGCCGGGTTGGCGAGAAGCGCGAGCGGGAAGAGGTCGGTCGTGAACCAGCCGCCATTGTCCGCCACGACGGCGGCAAGGAGGCCGAGATCGTAAAGCACGACCGCACCAAGCCACAGCCCGATCGCCAGACCGGCCGCGCCGGACGGACGGCGCGCAAGCGACGAAAGCGCATAACCCGCGCCGAGGAACGTCGCGCCGAGCAGGACCGATGTCCACGTCAGGCGCAATAGTGATGGCAGGCCGGAGACTGAAGCCGGATCGGCCCAGAAGGCGGCAGCGGCGGCAAGTCCGTAGCCGGCCACCACGGCGAGCGCGAGGACTCCGAGATGGGCGAGAAGCTTGCCGAGAAGGATCTCCACCCTAGCGCCGGGATAGGTCAGGAGGAGCGGCAGGGTGCCGCGCTCCACCTCGCCCGCCACGGCGTCGAACGACATCAGGAGCGCCACGAGCGGGACCAGATAGACCGCAAGCGAGGTCAGCGAGGCGACGGTGACGGACAGCCGGTCGACGCCGAGGTCGCCGGTCGGCGCGGAGCCCGCTGCGGACAGGACCAGCGCGAAAAGCGCCATGAGACCGATCGCGATCGCCACCCAGCGATTGCGGAGCGCGATGCGGAATTCAACGGCGGCGGTGGCGAGGATGCGGTTCATTGCCCGTCCCTCCGGCTGAAATGGCTGTAGATGTCTTCAAGGCTCGGCGGCACGACTTCGATGTCGGCCACCTTCTCGCCAAGCCCCGCGACGCGGGCGAGGATGCCGAGCTTGTCTTCCTGCGCGCAGGACAGGCGCAGATCCGCCCCGACCCGGATCGCCCCAGGCAACTCCCGGGCGATGTCGGACGCGTAGCCGTTCTTCGCGGTGACATGCATGGTCACCGGCAGGGCCGCGGTCCGGCGCAGGTCGGCCAAGGATCCGGTCGCGACCATGCGGCCTTGCGAAAGAATCAGGATGCGGTCGGTCCGAGCCTCGACCTCGGTCAACGCGTGCGACGAGAGAAGAACCGACGCGCCTTCTGCCGCCAGCCCGTCGAGAAGCGCGTAGAAGTCGCGGCGCGACACCGGGTCGAGGCCAGAGGTCGGCTCATCCAGCACCAGAAGCCTCGGCTTGCCGATCAACGCCTGCGCAAGGCCGACGCGCTGCCGCATCCCCTTGGAATAGGTGCCGATCCGGCGCCGGGCGGCATCGTGCAGGCCGACCCGCTCCAGAAGCTCCCGCGCCTTTCTCGGGTCTTCGCCACGCAGGGACAGGAAATGGCCGATCTGCTCTTCTCCGGTCAGCGCCGGGTGGAAAGCCGTGTTCTCCGGCAGGTAGGCGACTTGTTCGCGAGCCGCCGCCGAGCCGGGCGCCGCGCCACAGACCTCGACGGAGCCGCTGTCGAACGGGATC
>JBNKFC010000447.1:0-3406 GCA_050289105.1 Paracoccaceae bacterium
TCCACCCGCGCATCAATCCCGACAGCCTGCACGTCGAAGCGCTGTTCACGCTGCGCAGACGCGGCGTCGAGGCCCGGCTGCTACTGGATGGCGATGTGCTTCCCCGAGATGAGACGCTGATCGCCAACATCGCGAAAGGGCACGCGATGCTTGGTGATGTCATGGCCGGTCGGAGCTTCCAGGAGATTGCCGACACCAACGCGCTGTCGGTCAAACGGGTTCAGCAGATCCTCGAGTTTGCGTTCCTCTCGCCACGCTCTGTGCGGCAGATCATCGAGGGGCGGCAGCCCTCGTTCCTCACGGCCGATTGGTGCCTGAAGAATGAAATCCCCGCCGATTGGAGCGTGCAGGACCTGCTCTTCCGCACCGCCTGATCGGGCTCAATCCCAAACTGGAAATACGGAATCCGCGTGGAGAGACACTCTGCGCATTTGTGTGCTCCGCGCGCCAAGTTCGCGGTCTCTCGAATGCATTGCGTCCGGCAAGTCGCGGATAACGCGCGACAATACCCGATGTGGGGGACAAGTCTCTGATCTGGCGGGGTGAGTGGCAGCCCGTAGGGGAGTCGAACCCCTCTTTTCAGGTTGAAAACCTGACGTCCTAACCGATAGACGAACGGGCCACATCTGGCGTGCGGCGGTGTTTAGGCCACGGGGGCGTGACTCGCAAGAGGGTTTTTTGAGATTCTTGGTGGCCGGCCCGCATCAGCTTCGCGCGGCATCCTCAAGCCGGAGCCGGGCTTTTGTCCGGCCTTGCCAGTGATTGAGTTCGAGCCGGCCCGCGAGGTGGAACCGCATGCCGCCATGGCCTTCGAGAAGGGGGCCGAGGGGCGTGTCGAAGGCGCCGAAGGCGACGCCCTCAACCGGTGGGGACAGGCCGTCGGAGAAGGCAATGCGCAAGTGGTTCTCGCCGATGCGGCGGGCATGGGTGATCGCCATCCCGGCGAAGGCGAAGCGGGGGGCGGGGGCGGCCTGTCCGAATGGGCCGGCGCGCTCGATCTCCTCGATCAGTGCCGGCGTCACCGCGCCCGGCATCAGAAGCCCGTCGAGGCGCAGGTCGCGCGGGCCGGTCATGCCGGCGCCCTGGCGCGCGAGGAGGTCGGAGAGCCGCGCCATCGCCGGCTCCAGCCTGTCGCGCGCGACGGTGAGACCGGCGGCCATGCGGTGACCGCCGCCTTTCAGCAAGAGCCCCTCGGCCGCCAGTCGCTGGATGGCGGCGCCCAGATCAACGCCCTCCACGGAACGGCCGGAGCCCTTACCCTCGTCACCGTCGAAGCCAATGACGATGGCTGGGCGGTTGGTCGCCTCCTTCAGCCGCGCCGCGACGATGCCGACGACGCCGGGATGCCAGCCTTCACCGGCGGCCCAGACGAGGGGCGCGTCGAGTCCGCGGTCCTCGGCCTGGGCGAGGGCGGCGTCGCGGACCCGGTTCTCGATCTCGCGCCGTTCGGTGTTGAGCGCGTCGAGCCGGTCGGCCAGCGCCTGCGCCTCGTGCGGATCGTCGGTCGCCAGCAGCCGTGCGCCGAGATCGGCGGCGCCGATGCGGCCGCCGGCATTGACGCGCGGGCCGAGGAGGAAGCCGAGATGGTAGGGCGTCGGCGCACGGTCCATCCGCGCCACGTCGGAGAGCTTTGTCAGGCCGATCCGCTCGCGCCGCGCCATGACCTTCAGCCCCTGCCGCACCAGCGCCCGGTTGACGCCGACAAGCGGCGCCACGTCAGCGACGGTGGCCAGCGCGACGAGGTCGAGTAGCGCCATCAGGTCGGGGCCTTTCACCCCGTCCTCGCGCAGGAGCCGGTTCGCCTCCACCAGCATCAGGAAGACGACAGAGGCCGCGCAGAGGTGACCGAGCTCGCCCGTCTCGTCCTGACGGTTGGGATTCACGACGGCGAGGGCAGGGGGCAGCGTCTCTCCCCCGAGATGGTGGTCGAGGACGATGACATCGGCGCCCTTGGCGGCGGCGATCGGCTCGTGGCTGAGCGTGCCGCAATCGACGCAGATGATCAGGTCGTGATCCCGCGCCAGCGCCTCCATCGCCGGGACGTTAGGGCCGTAGCCCTCGTCGATCCGGTCCGGGATATAGAGCGTGGCGGGGCGGCCCATGAGGCGCAACCAGGTGATGAGAAGCGCGGCCGAAGATCCGCCGTCGACATCGTAGTCGGCGAAGACGGCGATCCTTTCGCGAGTCTTCACCGCCTTCACGAACCGTCCCGCCGCCGTGTCCATGTCCTTCAATGACCGCGGATCGGGCAGGAGGTCGCGCAATTGCGGCTCAAGGAACCGCTCGGCCTCCGCCGGCGCCACGCCGCGCGCGACGAGCACGCGGGCGAGAGCGGCGGGCAGGCCGGTTTCCTGGACCATCGCCTCGGCCAGCCGGTCGGCTTCGGCCGTGGGCCCGGTCCAGCGCCGGCCGGTTGCAGAGGCTTCGACGCCGAGAAAGGCGCGGGGGGCCGTCACTTCACCGGGTTGCGGTAGATCATCCGCCGGACCGAGCCTGTTTTCGACCGCATCAGGATCGTCTCGGTTTCGATGAAATTCGGCTCGCGCCGAACGCCGCGGACGATGGAGCCGTTGGTGACGCCGGTCGCCGCGAAAATCACGTCATGCGTGACCATCTCGTCGCGCGAATAAACACGGTTCAGATCCTTGATTCCGGCCTTGGCGGCGCGGCCGCGTTCGTCGTCGTTGCGGAACAGGAGCCGGCCCCACATTTGACCGCCCATGCATTTCAGCGCAGAGGCCGCGAGCACCCCTTCCGGCGCGCCGCCCGATCCCATGTACATGTCGATCCCGGTGATCTCGCTTTCCGCGCAGTGGATGACGCCCGCGACGTCGCCGTCTGTGATCAGCCGGATGGCCGCCCCGGTGGCGCGGACCTCGGCAACCATCGATTCGTGCCGGGGCCGTTCGAGGATGCAGACCGTGATGTCGGTCGGCTTGCATTTCTTGGCCTTGGCTAGCTCGACGATGCGCTCCGTCGGGCTCATGTCGAGCGAGACGACGTTCTTCGGCAGGCCGGGGCCGACGGCGAGCTTGTCCATGTAGACATCGGGCGCGTGCAGGAGCGTGCCGCGCGGCGCCATCGCGATGACGGTCAGCGCGTTCGGCATGTCCTTCGCGGTCAGCGTCGTGCCCTCCAGCGGATCGAGCGCTATGTCCACCTCAGGCCCGTTGCCGGTCCCCACTTCCTCGCCGATGAAGAGCATCGGCGCCTCGTCGCGTTCACCCTCGCCGATGACGACGGTGCCCTTGATGTCGAGAAGGTTGAGCTGGTTGCGCATCGCGTTTACGGCGGCCTGGTCGGCGGCCTTCTCGTCGCCGTGGCCGATGAGCCGGGCCGAGGCGTGGGCGGCGGCTTCGGAGACGCGGGCGAGGCCCAGCGAAAGCATGCGGTCGTGGAATTCCTG
>JBNKFC010000448.1:0-10967 GCA_050289105.1 Paracoccaceae bacterium
CTCCCCATTCACTGACAACCTGCGCCAGCGCGTCGCGCACGGCGGCCGTGTCGGTGGCGTCAGTTTCGCAGAACAGGCAGGTGCCTCCGGCGCTGCGGATTTCGTCCGCCGCGTTGCGCCCCGCTTCGCCCTGGATGTCGAGGATCGCAACCTTGGCCCCGGCCTTGGCGAACATCCGCGCTGCGGCGCGCCCGATCCCGTTGGCGCCACCAGTGATGATGGCCGTCCTGCCGGCAAGCCGGTCGGCGAGGGCCATCCCCTTGAACGATTCCTTGGCTACGTTCATCCCGTTCCCGCCCTATTGGTTTAATGGTATGTCCTCCATACCATTAAGCGGATGCCGAGTTGTCAAGAGTTTCTTTACGCGGGAGGTCGTTTCAGGCCGCTTTGCACGTGACCTGGCGCAGCCTGTTCCAGAGATTCGCGTTGAGATTGGTCATCGCGCTGTCCGCGTCGCTCAGCGATTCCGCTTCGATGGCGGAGAGAAGCCGTCGGAACGCATCCTGAGTCGCTTCAAGCGCGCCGCTTCGCGGGGCTGTCTCGAAAGGCAGGAACAGCTCTGCCAGGCCGTCTCCGATCGCGCGGGAAAGAAGCGCATTGTGCGCCGCGTCGCCGACGGCGAGCAGGAACAGTGCTTCTGCCTGACGGCGTTCCGGTGCGGTCAGCGCCTGGCCCAGCATCTCCACCGCCTGGCGCATCCGCTTCAGTTCTGCCGGCCCGCGCCGCTCCACCGCAAAGCGTGCGGCGGCAAGCTGATTGACCGCCAGGAATTCGGCAACCCGCATCGCCTCGGCGGGCGCGCGGGTGATCCGGTGGTGCGCAAGCTGGTTCAGGCGGTCGGTGTCGCTGACGAATGCGCCGCCCTGCGCGCCGCGGCGCACGGTGATGTATTCGTTCGTCTCCAGCACCCGCAGCGCCTCGCGCAGGGTCACCCGGCTGATGCCGAACTGGTCGGACAGCTGCCTTTCCGCCGGCAGCCGCTCTTGCGGCAGCAAAAGGCCGGAATGGATCTGGCGTTGCAGGAGGTCCACGGCAAGTCCGTGCGCAGCGCGGGGTTCAAGCGGTCGCAAGCCCCACAGCATCGGTCACACCGCCGTAAAGGTATTGTCGACGAAAATCTCGGCTCCGTTGATGAAGCTCGACGCGTCCGAAGCGAGAAAGAGGGCGACTTCGGCGACTTCCTCGGGCTCGCAGATCCGGCCCTGCATGGCGTTCACGTCATCCTCGGACGCAAACACGCCGTAGCTGCGCAACTGCTGGATCTCGTCCTGGCCGTGCTTGGTGCGGACGAAGCTGGGGCAGATCAGGTTCGAGCGGATGCCTTGATCGCGGTATTCGACGGCCAGCGCCCGCGCCAGCTGGTGCATCGCGGATTTCGAGGCGCAGTAGAGCGCCTCGAGATGCGTCGCCGCGCGCACGCCTGTCGTCGAGGTGAAAATCAACTGTCCCTTCCCCCGCTCCAGCATCGCGGGAAGGACGAGTTGGCACATCAGGAACGCCGACTTCGCGTTGTTGTCCATCAGCTCGTCCCATTCGTCGAGCGTGCAGTCGAGGAAGGGTTTCACCAGAATGATGCCGGCGTGGTTGAACAGGATGTCGACACGGCCGAAGGCGTCGATCGCGCCCTCGTAGGCGCGTCTCGCATCGTCGGGCCGCGAGACGTCCGCGTGGACGAACCGCACGTCATGCCCGAGCGCGGACAATTCTGCCTTGAGCGCCTCGCCGGCTTCCGCGTCCCGGTCCGCGATCGCGATGCTGGCGCCTTCCTGGGCGAACAAGCGTGCACTCGCCGCGCCGGCGCCCTTGGCACCCCCGGTAATCAGGACTGATCGACGCGCAAGTCTTTTCATGGTCTTGAAACTATACCAATAATTTGACCCCGTCGACCTGAAATGACGTCGGACCGTCGGCTTCGGAACGGCAGGGATATGCCGCAACCTTCGGCGTCGCACGAAAGCCAGCGGCAGGGGTCAGCGCCGTCTCCGGCCGGGAGAAACCGATGATCCGGCTGTCTCAAGTGGCCGCATCCTCCCGGCCTGTGAGCCAGGCCCAGACCGACCAGGCTTCCGGCGCGGCGGACCAGATCTGCCAGCCGTCGCCGTTGCGCAGCAGAATGATCCGGTGCCCGCACCAAAGGACGGCGGCCGAGGGCGAACCGTCGACAAGGTCAAGCGCGACGCCCTGACGGATCAGGCCCTCCGCCCCGGTGCCAGCGACGGCAAAACCCGCCATTCCAGCGCCGGCGGGCAGGGCGGCGAACCCGGCGGGATCGTAACCGACGACGGGGCTGGTGCCGGCGGGCCGCCACAGCGCCCGGTCGCGGCCAAGGCGGATCAGCGCGGGGCCGGTCTGGCCAATGTCACCACCAAGACCCAGTTCCGGCGTAGCATTGCGCGCGACGAAGGCCGCGATGTCGCCCGCCAGCTCGAAAAGCGGCGGCAGCGCGAGGCACATCACTGTGACATCAGCCGCGCTGTGGGCGTCGCCGGGAACGGGGATCGTCTCGGGCCAGGTCCGTTCATCCATGAAGCCGCCCTCCCTCCGGGTCGAAGAGGCAGGCCGGTCCGATCCGGGCGCGGCGCACCCGTCCCTGGTCGAAGACCGCGACCGTCTCGCCCATGCGGACCAGCCCGCCCTCGATCAGCGCAAGCGCGTGGGGCACGCCGCTGCCGGGCGCGATGCCGGAGGAGGTGATGAACCCTTGCGAGCGGTGCGCGTCCTCCGGCGCGATGACATGGCCGCCGGTCGGCAACGGATCAACGCCATCGGTCACCTGAAGCCCGACGAGCTGCCGACGATCCGCACGCCGCGCCTCCGGCGTGAAAAGCGAGCGCTTGCCGATGAACTCGTCCCGGCGCGTTTCACGCGCCCCACCCCAGCCCAGATCGTGCGGCATGGTGAGCCCGTCCGTGTCCTTGCCGACAAGGATGTAGCCCTTCTCGGCCCGCATCATCAGCACCGCCTCAAGCCCGATCCGGCCGCCGCCCTCGGCCTCGACGGCCGCGGTCAGACGGTCAGTCATCGCCGCGCCGTGTTGTGCCGGAACGGTGACCTCGAAGCTCAGATCGCCGGTGAAGCTGATCCGCGCGAGGCGAAGGGGGGTGCCGTCGAGTTCGGTTTCGGCCACGTCCATATGCGACAGGCCGAGATCGGGCACACCCGCCCGGACCAGCGCCGCGCGGGCCTTGGGGCCGGAGAGCGACAGCGTCGTCCAGTTCGCTGTCGTGTCGATGATCACCACGCCCTTGCTGCCGAAGCGGTCCTGCCGCGCATCCTCGAGCTTCAGTTTCACCCCCGCGACATGGGAGGAGGAGGCGGAAACCACGAAGCGATCTTCCGCCAGCCGCAGCACCACTCCGTCGTCATAGACGATCCCGTTCTCGGACAGCATGAAACCGTACCGCGCACGGCCGGGCTTCAGGGTGGACATACGGACATAGCCCACGAAATCCAGAAGCTCCGCCGCCTTCGGACCCAGCACCTCGATCTTGCCGAGGGGCGAGGCATCGTAGATCCCCGCGGTTGCCCGAGCTGATCGCGCTTCCTTCAGCGCCAGCGCCGCCTCGTCCCCCGCGCCGTAGACGGAAGGGCGCAGCCAGCCGCCATATTCGCGGAACCGCGCGTCCTTGGTGCGGTGAAGTGGCTCCAGCTCCAGCCGCTTCGGCGGGTTGAAAAGCGCCCCGCGCCGGCGTCCGGCGATCACTGCAAGCGGAACCGGCTGCACCGGCGGACGGAAGGTGGTGGTGCCGGTGTCGGGGATTGTCCGGTCGGTGAGCGCGGCCATCGCGGCGAGGCCCGCGAAGTTTGAGGTGCGTCCCTGATCGGTCGCCATGCCGAGCGTCGTGTAGCGCTTGAGGTGCTCGACCGAGACATAGCCTTCGCGCGCGGCGATGGCGACGTCCTTCAGTGTCACGTCGTTCTGAAGATCGACCCAGATGCGCCCCTTTGCGGCCGGGTCGGGGCGCATCGGCGCAAACCGCCATGCCAGCTGCGCGGTCGGGCGCGGGGCGGAGCCGGTGCCGCCCCCTGCCGCGTGGCCCTCGGCCAGCGCGTCGGCCAGATCTGGCCGCCCGTTCGCCGCGCCCACGGTGACGATCTGCGATGTGCCGGGACGCGGCACGAGGGCGTCGCGAGCTGGATCCCAGTCGAGCTTGCCGCCAGACTGGCAATGAAGATGGACCGAGGGCGTGAAGCCGCCCGCCGTCAGCACCGCATCGGCGGCGTGGAATTCGCCGTTCAGAGCCGCGCCCCAGACTGCACCGCGCCCCGTGGCCCCCGTGATGCGGGTCGCGCGGAGCAGGCGCACGCCCTCTGGTGCGGCGGGAGTCACGGACCGGACGTCGGCCAAGGTCACCTCGGCTCCGGCCTCAGCCATGGCGGCGGCGACCGCAAAGGCGCTGTCATGAGCTGAGGCAACGACGATGCGCCGCCCCGGCACCGCCCCGTAGAGCGCGAGGTGATGAAGCGCCGCCTCGGCCCCCATGACGCCGGGAAGGTCGTTGTTGGCGAACCAGAGCGGGCGTTCGATCGCGCCGGCGGCCAGAATTGATTGTGCGGGGCGTAGCCGCCAGTGGATGTCAGGGGCGTCTTCGCGCCGCTGCCAGGCTGCAAGCAGCCCGTGGTCGAAGGCACCCCAGACCGTCGTGCCGGTCAGAACCCGGCCACCAGCGTTCTCGATGGCGGTGACGGTTTCGGCGACGAAATCGTGCCAAGGCTTGCCGTCGATCTCCCCGCCGCGCCAGCGCAGGGTTCCCCCCAGCTCGGGCGCGTCTTCGGCCAGCCAGACGCGGCGCCCGGCGGCGGCGTGGGCGCGGGCCGCGGCAAGGCCGGAAGGCCCCGCGCCGATCACCAGCACGTCGGGCGCGGCGTTCTGCGCCTGTGCCTCTGCCGGGGGATGCCAGCCGGGATCGACGCGGCCGAGGCCCGCCATGCGGCGGATCATCGGTTCCCATCGCATCCAGCCCGCCGCCATGAAGGTCTTGTAGTAAAAGCCCGCAGGCAGGAATCGGTGCAGGAGGTCGAGCGGGCGGTAGAGATCCCGCGCCGCGCTGCCGGAGGTGTTCACCGACTGAACGGCCATGCCCTCCGCCAGCGGTTCCAGCGTTGCACGCAGGTTGGGCCGCCGCTTCCCGTCCAGCGTCACGTCGAAAATCGCGTTCGGCTCCGCCGCACCGATCCCCATCAGCCCGCGCGCCCGGTGATACTTGAAGCTGCGCCCGAGGATCGAAGTGCCTGAGGCCAGCAGTGCCGAGGCGATGGTGTCGCCCGCGAAACCCTGCCGGGCCTGGCCGTCGAAGGTAAAGGACAATGGGCGCGACCGGTCGATCGCCTGGCCAATCTCGGGATGGCGCCAGCCGCTCATGCCCCCTCCACCGGCAGAATTTCAGAAGCGAGCACGGCGCGGGTGACGGTGTCGCGGACCATCAGGAAATAGGCGCCGCAGGTCTGGTGGACCCAGATCTCGCGCGCCTCGCCCTTCGGCACGGCCTGATCGTAGAGGTAGGCGGCCCAGTCCGCGTCGCTGACCGTCTCGGCCGGTTCGGGCCGGACCTTGCCGGCCTCGGCGGCGAAGAGGAATTCATGCTCCTCGCGCGGGCCGCAGAAGGGACAGGGAAAGATCTGCATCGGAGCATCCTAGTGCGAGATGCCCGCCCCGGCCGCCTCGTCGATGAGACGTCCGGTGACGAACCGGTCGAGGTCGAAGGGCCGGCTGATCTCGTGATGCCGGCCGGTGGCGAGGAGATGCGCCAGAAGCCAGCCGCCTGCCGGGATCGCCTTGAAGCCCCCGGTGCCCCAGCCGCAGTTGAGGTAAAGCCCCTCCACCCCCGGCGCGGGACCGATGACCGGGGAACTGTCGGGCACCACGTCCACCACGCCCGCCCATTGCCGCAGAAGCTTCAGTTGCGCGAAGGCCGGGAACATTTCCAGAAGCCCGGCGACGACGGTTTCCTGGGCGGGCAAGTTGCCCTTCTGCCCATGCGTCGGCACCCGGTCGAGCCCGCCGCCAAAGACCATTTCGCCCTTGTCGGACTGACTGACATAGGTGCCGGTACCGAGGTAAAGCAACACCGTGTCGAGGCAAGGCTTCACCGGCTCGGATACGAAGGCCTGGAGCGCGTAGGTGTGGATTGGCAGCGCCACCCCCGCCTTCGCCGCCAGCCCCGGCGTCGCCCCGGCGGCGGCCAGCGCGAGGCGCTCGGTGCGGATCGTGCCCTGGGTCGTCTCCACACCTTTGACCGCGCCATTCTCGATCCAGAGGTCGGTGACCTCGCAGGTCTCGATGATGTCGATGCCAAGGGCGCTGGCGGCGCGGGCATAGCCCCAGGCAACCGCGTCATGGCGCGCGATCCCGGCGCGGCCCTGCCAGATGCCGCCGTGGCAGCGGTAGCGGGCATCCGAGGTCTGGTTCAGCAGCGGAAGGCGGCGGATCGCCTCCTCCGACGTCATCAACTCGCCATCCACGCCGTTCAGGCGCATGGCATTGGCGATCCGATTGCAGATTTCCATTTGCGCCGGCGTATGCGCGGCAATCAGCATCCCGCGCTGGCTGAGCATGACGTTGAAATTCAGCTCCCGGCTCAGCCCTTCGTAGAGGCGGAGCGCCAGGTCATAAAGCGCCACGCTTTCGGGGTAGAAGTAGTTCGACCGGACGGCCGTCGTATTGCGCCCGGTATTGCCGCCGCCGAGCCAGCCGCGTTCCAGCACGGCCACCCTCGTCAGCCCGTGGGTCTTCGCGAGGTAATAGGCTGTGGCGAGGCCATGCCCGCCGCCGCCGACGATCACCGCGTCATAGGCATCCTTCGGCCGGGCCTTCGTCCAGGCCGGGCGCCAGCCACGATGGCCACGCAGCCCTTGCCGAAGGAGGCTGAACGCGCTGTATCGCATCGTCATGTGCGCGCCTTAGCCATGGCGTATTCGGTGAGCGCGTCGACTTCCTCCGGGCTCGGCTGCCGGCCGGTGAAGCCCAGCAGGTAGCCTTCCACCCGGTTCAACCTGATCCGCATGGGCTCATGCTGATCCAGCGCGTGATAGCCAAGCTGCATGAAGTAGAGGATCCGCGCCCGCGCATCGGCCTCGTAATCCGAATAGCCGTGCCGGCGGAACATCGCGGCGACGGCGGCCAGGCGGGTGTCATCGGCTTGATCGATCACGCGCCGAACCCCGCCGTCCCGCCGCGCCCATTCGCGGACCGCGAAATCCAGCCTCTCGTCGAAGAGGTCGGGGTCGATGAAGCAACGGAAGAAATTGCAGACCGCCTCGGTGATGGTTGCGGCGGGCATCTCGCAATGCCGCACGAGGATCGCGGTGTTGGTCCCCTGCCAGTCGGCGAGAAGCGCGTCGAGCAGGTCCTTGCGGCTCTTGAAATACCAGTAGAAGGATGACCGCGCGACATGTAGCCGTTCGCCGATGGTCAGCACTTTCACCTCGGCCACGCCGTCCGACACGAGAATGTCGCGGGCGACGTTCAGCCAGTCGTCGCGGGTCACGCGCGGGCCCGTGGCCTGCGTTTCGTCGCGCGAAAGTTGGACGACCCTGGTCTTGTCATTGGTCATCTCAACTCTCCGGTGGGGCGCCGCCCGCGTCGGTCCGGCGCGCGATGAAGTCCGCGATGGCTTCTATCTTGCCCGGAGCGAGCGGAGCGCGCCAGTTCCGCGCCACGATGCCCTTCCAGATGTCGGTCGCCCGCGCACTGGCGTCGAGCGCGCCGCGTTCAGTCCACGTGCCGAAGTTCGACCAGTCGGCGACGAGCGGCTCGTAGAATTCGGTCTGGTAGCGCGCCATGGTTTGCGTTGCGGCAAAGAAATGCCCGCCGGGCGCGACCTCGGCGATGGCATCGAAACCAATCTCGTCCGCGCCGCAGGCGGTGGGGGCGCAAAGCTCCGCTACCATCTGCACTGCCTCCAGATCGGTGATGAACTTCTCGTAAGACAGCGTCAGGCCGCCTTCGAGCCAGCCCGCCGAATGGATGATCGTGGTCGCCCCGGCTATCAGGCAGCCCCAGAGCGCGAATTGCGTTTCATGCGCGGCCTGCGCGTCGTTGATGTTGCCGGCCGAGCCGGTAGCGCAACGCCACGGCAAGCCGATGAGCCGCGCGAGTTGCCCGGCGGCAAGCGAGGCCTTGAAATGCTCGGGCGTGCCAAGGGCAGGCGCGCCAGACTTCATGTGGACGTTGGAGGTGAAGGTGCCGTAAAGAACCGGCGCCCCCGGCCGTGCAAGCTGGCTGAGCGTGATGGCCGCAAGCGCCTCGGCATGGGACAATGTGATCGCTCCCGCCACGGTGATCGGCGCCATCGCCCCCATCAGGGTAAAGGGTGTGACGATGGTGACCTGTCCCGCGCGGGCGAAGTCGATCAGGCCCTGCGCCATCGGAATGTCGAGCTGTCGCGGAGAGTTCGTGTTGATGATGGTGAAGCACCACGGCGCGGCGTCGAACTCGGCGTCCGAGAGGCCGCGGGCGATCTTCATCAGCTCGAAGCTGTCGCGGACCTGTGGCGTACCGCGCGAGAAGACGAAGGGGACCTTGTCCGAGTATTCTAGCTGCGCCCGCATGGTCGCGTAGTGGCGCAGATGCGTGGGCACGTCCTGCGGCTCCAGCAGCGGCGGGATCATGTGCAGGACGTCGAAGGCCTGGGTCAGTTGCACGGTCTCGCGGAAATCGCGTTCCGTGCCAGGGCGGCGTCCGCGTTCGAGATCGGTCGTGTGCGGGCAGCCGGCGCCGGGCTGGAAGGTCAGGCTGCCGAGTTCCAGAAGCACGTCGCGTTCCGGGCGGCCGCCCTTGATGGTGATCGACCGGGGCGCGGAGGATAGCGCGGCCGCCACCATGTCGCGGCCGATGTAGACCATCTCGTTGTCCTCATCGATCCGCGCGCCGCCGGCGCGATAGATCGCCCGCGCCCCGGGCAGAAGAACGCGTATACCGAGGTCTTCGAGGATCTTCAGCGCGGTGTCGTGCATTGCCGCGATCTGGTCGTCGGAAAAGACGGCCATCGGCGGGAACGGGTTACGGAGGTTGCGGTAGTCAACCGCGCGTCCGGCCGTTCCCTTCGCTTCGCCCCGCCGTCCACGTCGGCGCGCGGAGGTCTCAAGGTCGGTCATCCCCGCATCGCCTTGCCTTCGGGATCGTAGGGCGAGGGCGCGATGACCCGCGCCGGCCGTTCCTGACCGACGATGTGCGTCGTCAACTCCGTGCCAACGGCCGCCGCGGCGCTCTCGATCATGGCGAGCGCGTAGGACTTGCCCATCGTATGCCCGTAGCCGCCCGAGGTGACGAAGCCGACGCGGCGGCCATCCTGCCAGACGGGCTCGTAGCCCGAGGCGTCGGCATCGGTCGCATCCACCTCGATCATCGCAATCTGGCGGCCGGTCCCGTTGCCGTCACGTTCGGCCAGGGCGGCAGCACGGCCGATGAAGTCGCCCTTCTCCCAGGCGATGAAGCGGTCCATGCCCGTCTCGCCCGGCGTGTAGGCCTGGGTGAATTCGCGGCTCCAGATCCCGAAGGACTTTTCCAGCCGGAGCGAGAGGAGCGCGTTGAACCCGACTTCACGCAGGCCCAGCCCCTCGCCGGCGGCCAGAAGCGCGCGGCGCAGTGCAATGTGTTCGGCCGCCTGACAGTGAATTTCGAACCCAAGCTCGCCCGCGACGGAAAGCCGGCCGACCTTGGCGCGAATCAAGCCTATGTCGAACGTGCCGCAGCCCATGAAGGGCAGATCGTCGACCGGGCCGTCTGTGAGCTTTTGCAGCACCTCGCGGCTGTTCGGGCCGGACAGGCTGAAGCCGACAGTGGCATCCGAGATATCGCGCAGTTCGACGCCCTCGCCCGCGTGATCGGCGAACCAGCGCATGTGCCAGGCACGCAGGTAGTAGGACCCCATGATCCACCAGGTGCCGCCGCCCCAGTTGAAGACGGTGAGATCGCCCTTGAGCTTACCTTCCCCGGACAGCATCGGCGCAAGGCGCGCCCGTCCCGGTCCCGGCAGCTTGCAGGCGAGAAGTTTGTCGAGCCAGACCTCGGCACCCGGTCCCGTCACCTCGAACCGCGAGAAGCCCGAGATGTCGAGAAGCCCCGCCGCCTCGCGCACAGCGCGGCATTCCTCGGCAACTAGGTCGAAGGCGTTCGACCGCTTGAGCGTCGGTTTCTCCTCGAACCCGTCCGGCGCGAAGTAGAGCGGCACCTCAAGCCCGTAGCTCGCCCCCCAGCGGCAGCCGGCTTCCGTCATCTCGCTGTGGGCGGGGGACATCTTCAACGGCCGGCCTGCGGGCAGCTGTTCGTTCGGATAAGTCATCACGAAGCGGCGAGTGTAGAACTGGCCCGTCGTCTGGCGGATGTATTCCTTGTTCTCGGCGAAGGCGCCGTAACGGGCCACGTCCATGCCGAAGATGTCGGCCTCAGGCTCGCCGTGGATGATCCATTCGGCAAGGCTCTTGCCGACACCGCCGCCCTGCAGGAAGCCCGCCATGACCGCGCAGGCGCACCAGTAGCCGGGCTTGCCGCGCACAGGGCCGACCAGCGGGTTGCCGTCGGGCGAGAAGGTGAAGGCACCATTGACCCAGGTCTTGATCCCGACCTTCTGCAGGACCGGGTAACGCTCAAACCCCAGGATCAGTTCACGCTCGATCCGGTCGGGGTCTTCCTGCTGCAACTGGAACCCGTATTCCCACGGCGCGCCATCCATCATCCAGTGCTGGTGGTCAATCTCGTAGATGCCCAGAAGCATCCCCTTCTGGTCCTGCCGCATATAGGTGAAGCCTTCGAGGTCGACGACCAGCGGCACCTCGTGATCCAGTTCGGCGATCTCAGGGATCGTCTCGGTGATCAGGTAATGGTGATTGAGTGGCGAGACCGGCAGTTCGATCCCCGCCATCCGGCCGACCTGCTTAGACCAAAGACCGGCGGCATTGACCACATGCTCGCAGGTGACCGTGCCCTTCTCGGTCACAACCTGCCAGCCTTCAGCCGTCTGGAGCAG
>JBNKFC010000449.1:0-2043 GCA_050289105.1 Paracoccaceae bacterium
CTGACCATGCGCGCGTCGCACAGAATGGGCGCGCCGGCCTCGAGCGCGGCCCGGGCAGCGATCGCCATGCCGGGCGAAAACCGAACGTGCCGCTCCAGCCCGACCATGCCGGCTGCATGGATCATCCGGACGACGACGATCTCTTCCTCGGGCGTGAAGCCGGCAAGGTCCGCCTCGGCCCGGATCGTGGCGAAGCTTTCGCGGTAGATTGCCGCGCCGTCTGTCTCATAGCTGTGGGGCATCTGCGGTCTCGGTAAGGGTGTTGAAAGTGACGGTCGCGGGATCGAGCCCGCCAAGGTCCGGCGCGTCGGCAGCCATGCCGTTCCGGATCAGGTCGCAAGTGCCGCCCGGTCGGCCGACCAGCGTCAGCGCCGCGGCACCGGGATGAGCGCAGCCCTTGGCGCAGCCCGAAACGTGCAACTGCTCGCCGGGTTTGAGCGAAGCGCACAGCGCCCGCGCAAGCGGACGTGTGGCGATATGCGCCTGCGGGCAACCGGGCGACCCGGTGCAGGCGATGACGCGCAAAAGCGGATCCGTGCCATCGGTGATAACCCCTGGGATCATCGGCGCGTTGTCCGCCCCTTCGATTAGGAGCATCCGCCAGGGCGTGACGCGAAGCGACCCGAATTCCGCAAGAACAGACAGTGTTTCGGCCCGCATCTGACCGAATTCGAACGCGACCATGACGCCCTGCGCGACCCGGCCGGGGCCAGGCGGATCACTCGGCACGGTCCTCGGCGCTTGGATTTCGGTAAAGGCCGGCGTAAGGGCGGCACCTCTTGCGAGATGTGCGGCCATGCGGCCCCGCCCGGTCGGCGCCCCGCCGGTCTCCAGGAACCAACGGGCCAAAGCCATGGCGCACCCGGCCGCTGTTTCAGCCGTCGCCCTCGCGCCCCGCTCGCTCCCGTCCGCGCGGACCATCAGGGACCCATTCGGGGCGCGTTCGATCCGGATATCGGCCGAGATGGAGGAAAGGACGGGCTCCGCCCCGCAATCGACCGCGTAGCCGAACTTGCCCGGTGTTTCCGGCGCCCCCGGTGTCGTCAGGGCCGCGGTCAGCGACCGAACGACCACTTGGACGTCGTCGTTATCCGTCCAGAACGGCGTCACGACAATGTTGCGCCGGCTTTCCGCCTCCGTCGTCTCGTCGATGACGCCGAGAACCGACAAGCCCTCGATCAGCGGACCGTGGTCCGCCTCGGACACGCCGCGAAGCTGCACGTTTGCCCGCGACGACAGATCGATGAGGCCGTTTCCGTATCGCAGCGACAGGTCCGCGATACCCGCCGCTTGATCCTGCGTCAGTCGGCCACCGCGCGGGCGCACCCGCACGACCAGCCCGTCGCCCGACATCATCGGACGCAGCGCGCCGGGGCACCAACCCTGGATGACCGGCGCGCTCATTGCCCTGCCCCGATTGCGATGGAGTTTCGCCGGGTGGCCCAAAGCCCCGCCTCCGCCAGCGCCGCAAAGCGGTCGCGCATGGCCTGCAGCGCACCTGGGTTTTCGCGCTCCATGAAAGCCACGACATCGTCGCGGCCGAGCGTCGCCTCATGGTAAATGTCGAAAAGATGCGCCGGAACCGCCCGCGCGAGATGGGCGAAGGCCGCCATATGGTCGAGCGTTGCGGCGATCTCGGCGGCGCCCCGAAAGCCGTGACGCATCATGCCGTCGGCCCAGTTTGGGTTCGTCGCACGGGCGCGGACGACGCGGCCGATCTCTTCCGAGAGCGTTCTTGCGCGCGGGGCGTCGGGGCGGGTCGCGTCGAGATGGTAAAGCGCGGGTGCCACACCGCCGAGCCGGGCGACGGCGGCGGCGAATCCGCCCTCATGCGCGGCGTAGTCGGACGCGAGCAGCAGGTCGGTCTCGGCCAGGTCCTGGATATGGACGAAACCGTCCGCACCCTTCACCTGTTCTTCCAGCGCCGCGCGGGCGGGGTGGGACGCGCCCGTGGCGTCGATGGCCCATTCGGAGCCTGAAAGCCAGGCCTCACCGGCCGCGTGTTGGCCGTCAGGCCCGTAGTCCTCAATCGCCTCCCCCATA
>JBNKFC010000450.1:0-2499 GCA_050289105.1 Paracoccaceae bacterium
GCCGCGCCCGACCCTCCCCCGTGAGGGCGCATTGCGACGCCAGTCTCATGAAATCGGTCGGAGGCATGTTGCGGCATAAACCGCCCAGCACGAGCGCGGAGAAGCGCCCACCCAGGGTCGGGCGCGGCCCTTTGTGCCAAGGCAGGAATGTCTATCCCGTCCCGCAATGCAGGCCGACATTGCTCTAGCCTATCGCTGGCTCAACAAAAAAACGATTTCGCATTCACTGCTCGCCCCAGCCACCAAAGGGCATCAAGGTTGCGAAGCGGTCCCTTTCGCTTCAAAAGGGGGCACCCTTCCCGAACGGATTCGAACCCCGCCCATGTCCATGCTCTCGACCTTCATCAAACCGATGCACCGCGAGGGCTATCGCTTCGTCGGCATCTTCGCGGCGGTCACGCTTGTCCTGTTCTGGATCGCCCAGCCGCTCGGCTGGATCGGCGTCGGGCTTACCGTCTGGTGCTATTACTTCTTCCGCGACCCGAACCGCGTGACACCGACGCGCGAAGGACTGATCGTCTCGCCTGCCGACGGCATCGTGCAGATGATCGGCAAATACGCGCCACCGGAAGAGCTTGGCCTCGGCTCCGAACCAATGACCCGCGTCGCGGTCTTCATGAACGTGTTCAATTGCCATGTGAACCGGGCACCCATCGCGGGCCGTGTGGAAAAGATCGCCTACCGTCCGGGCAAGTTCCTCAACGCCTCGCTCGACAAGGCCAGTGTCGACAACGAACGCAACGGCCTCACGATCCGTATGGAGGACGGCCGCGCCATCGGCGTGGTGCAGATCGCCGGGCTCGTCGCCCGCCGCATCGTCTGCGAGGTCGAGGAAGGCGTCGCCCTCCAGACAGGTCAGCGCTTCGGCATGATCCGCTTCGGCTCGCGGCTCGACGTGTATCTGCCCGATGGTGTCGCCCCCCTCGTCGCGGTCGGTCAATCGACGATCGCGGGCGAAACCGTGCTCGCCGACCTCGGGTCGGACGAACCTGCGCGTCTCGGAGCCGTGCGCTAGAATGGCCCGCAACGGAAAACAACCGACCGAGGGGGACGGCGACAGCCTCCCGTTCCTGACACTCGTGCCGAACATGGTGACCACGCTCGGCCTATGCTCCGGGCTGACGGCGATCCGCTTCGTCATGGCGGGCCAGTTCCACCTCGCGGTCTGGCTCATCCTGTTTTCGACGGTGATCGACGGGCTCGACGGACTCCTCGCCCGGCGACTTCAGGCAACGAGTGATTTTGGCGCCCAACTCGACTCCCTGTCGGATTTCCTGAATTTCGGCGTGGCGCCCGGCTTCCTAGTCTACCAGATGGCGCTGGCGCAAAGCGAGCAGGCGGGCGGCTGGATCTTCATTCTCGTCTATATCGTCTGCTGCTGCATGCGGCTTGCGCGGTTCAACGTGGCCCTCAACCGGGCAACCACGAGCGGCGACACGGAAAAGCCCACCCATTTCACCGGCGTCCCCGCCCCCGCCGGCGCGTTGATGGCCCTCTTGCCGGTCTTCGTCTCGTTCGAGACTGGCCTCGTCCTTTCCGAATTCCCGATCCCCGTGGAACTCTACGTCGTCATTGTCGGATCACTGATGGTCAGCCGGCTGCCGACCTTCTCGCCCAAATCGCTGCGTGTGCCCCGCGAGAGGATCGTGTGGGTCATGATCACCCTCGCGCTTCTGGCAGGCACGATGCTCGCGGAGATCTGGAAATCCCTGATCGCGATTATCCTTATCTATTTCGCATCGCTCCTGCACTCCTTCGTGAAGGTCCTCCTCGGGCGCCGGCGCTGAGGAGCGTTCAGCCAAGGCTGCCCACTCCAGGCTTTCTCCGCCTTGTACGAAGAAAAAGGGCCGCGCCAAAGGCACGGCCCTCCTGTTCGAAAACGCGACGGATCAGAGTTCGTCGAGTGCCTCGACGGCCTTCTGAAGCTTGTCCTTCGAGACTTCCTTCTCGGTCACCTTCGCACCGGCGACGACTAGGTCGACGACCTTGTCCTCGAAGATCGGCGCGCGCAGTTGCTGCTGCATCTGCGGGTTCTTCTGAACGAATTCGAAGAAGGCCCGCTCCTGGCCGGGATACTGCCGCGCCTGCGCCAGAACCGCCTGAGTCATCTCGGCGTCGGTGACCTCGACATTCTCCTTGCGGCCGATCTCGGCCAGGAGAAGCCCCAGCCGCACCCGGCGCTCCGCGAGCGACTTGTGCTCGTCGGTCGTCTCGATCGAGCCATGGTCATGGCCGTGGTGATCGGGGTGTTCGTCATGCCAGAGCTGGTGGGCGATCTGCCCCGCCTCGGCCTCGACAAGGCTCGGCGGCAGGTCGAACTTGACGAGCTTGTCGAGCTGATCAAGCAGCGCGCGCTTCATCACCTGACGCGCGGCGCCGGCATATTCCGCCTCCAGCCGCTCGGAGATCTGGCCCTTGAGCGCCTCAAGGCTTTCGGCGCCGAATTGCTTGGCGAGGTCGTCGTTGATCTCGGCCGGCTTCGGCTCCTTCACCGCCTTC
>JBNKFC010000451.1:0-4524 GCA_050289105.1 Paracoccaceae bacterium
CGGGTCCTGGCGAACGCGCAGTCGGGGCTCAATGTGCTTATGACGCTGAACCCCGACGCGGCCCGTGCCCTTGTCGAGGAAAAGGACCATGTCCGCGATATCGAGCAACGCCTGCAACGGTCGCATCTCGACCGGTTGAAACAGGGTCTCACCGAAAGCATCGAAACCTCGAACATCCACCAGGAAACGCTCCGGGCGCTGAAGCAGGTGAATTCCGCTTTTACGATGATCGCCTACCCGATTCTGTCGGAAACCGGCGACCTCCTCGCCAGCCGCCTCAGCCGCACATCCGGCTGAGCTCAGCCTGCCACGGCCTTGATATGGCGCGCGAATTCCAGATCCGCCATGAGCGTCCGGCAGCGCGCGAAACGCCCATCCGCATAGGCGCGAAAATCGTCGGCGGGATTGCCGTTCGCGAGTTGGATCAATCCCCAGAGCGTCCAGAGCAGGTCGCACATCGCCTTGTAGATCACCATCCGGCCGCGATCACTCGCCGACGGCTCGGCCCTGAAATAGGCTCGAAGCATTTCCTCGTCCTGATCCGCATCGAACCCGCCCTCGACCGAGAGGTCGCCCAGATCCCACATCGGATCGTTCATGCCGGAATACTCCCAGTCGACGATCCACATCCGTGTCCCGGTATCGAGGAAATTCTCGCAAAGGGGATCGCAATGGCAGGGTGCCAGTGGCAGCGGATGCGCCGCCAATGCCGCCCGCACCGTGCCCGCCTCGGCGACGACGTCGTGATATCCCTCTGGCAGCGAGACGTCCTTCGTCGCGAGGATGCCGAGATAATCGTCGATCATCGCGAAGAGTTCGAAGCGGAACGGAAACACCGCGCCCGACCCGTGCAGGCGACGGAACGCTGCACCGGCCCGGCCAGGGGCGCCTTGACGCGCGCGGAAGGCCTCGGGAGTCATTGTCACCGCGCCATCGATGAAGCGGGTCACCATGACGCCGGTCGCGGCATCGGCATGGACCACCTCGGGGCTGACACCCGCGCGCGCCGCTTCCACGGCCGCCACCGCCTCGTTCGAGCGGTCGATATACTCTTCGGTCCCAGCACCGGGCAGGCGCAGGCAGTAGTCCCCGACCCGGTAGACCCGGTTGGTGAGCCCGCCAAGGCGCTCGACGTCTGCCGCCGCCCCCGCCGGGATCGGCACCGCCGCGATCGCCCTCTGCACCTCGATCTCTTCCGCCCGGTCCATCCTGGCCCCTTTCCTCTGGTCGCAAGAAAGATTTCACATTTTCCGACGCTTGGCTATGATCCGGAAAGTTCTTAAGGGGGCAAATTAGGATGTCGGACAGCGGGCATGACGGCCATCTCGGCGCGGTCTACGGGGCGAAAAGCCCCGAGGAGATCGCCGCGCTCTATGATGGTTGGGCGGGCAGTTACGAGGCCGAAATGGCTGCCGCCGGCTACCGTCACCCGACGATCTGCCTTGCGCTCCTCGCCCGACATCTTCCGCGCGGCTCAAAGCCCCTGCTCGACGCGGGCGCCGGCACCGGCCTTCTTGGCGAATGGCTCGGTATCGCCGGCTACCCGGATGTGGAGGGCCTCGACCTCTCCGAGGGCATGCTTGCCGTCGCGGCGCGCAAGGGCGTCTACACCAAGCTGCACCGCCTCGCCCTTGGCGGTCCATTGCCCTTTGCCGACGGCGCCTTTGCCGGGATCGTCTCGGCTGGGGTTTTCACGTCCGGGCATGTCGGTGTGGAAGGTCTAGACGAGCTGGTGCGCATCTGTGCCGCGGGCGGCGTGATCGTGCTCACAGTCAAGACCACGCTCTGGTCCGGCGGCTTCGCAGGCCGGATCGCAGAGCTCGCCCCCGCGGTCACCATCGCCGAACAGACCGAGCCCTACGTCTCGATGCCCGGCGAAACCGGCACCATCCCGAGCCTCGCAGTCGTCCTGCGGAAGGCCGCGTAAATCCCTCCATCAGGCCGATGCTTCAGGACCGGATGCGCAGGTTTTCCGGATCGTAGAACGGATCCATCCCGATCCGCGCCGAAAAGACCTCGTTCGCGACGACCAGTTCGTAGCGCCCCGCGCGCAGGAAGTCGTCCGACACCCCATCGGGATTGCGCACATAGCCGTAGCCCAGCGGCGCGCCGACGGTATATCCATACCCGCCGGACGTAAGGTATCCCACCGGCTCGCCGTTGCGCAGGATCGTCTCGCGCCCCACGAGGACCGCCTCGGGATCGTCGAGCCGGAACCCGACAAGCCGCTTTCTCAGCGGCTGCCCAGCCACGGCCTCCAATGCCTTTCGGCCGATGAAATCGGTATTCGACCGCATCTTCACCGCCCAGCCGAGCCCCGCTTCAAAGGGGGTGTCATTGGGGGTGATATCCGACGACCAGGCCCGATACCCCTTCTCCAGCCTCAGCGATTCCAGCGCCCGGTAGCCCACCGGCCGGATCCCCTCGCCTGCCCCGGCGGCCATCAACGCGTCGAAGACCGCTCCGGTCGCCGCCAGCGGCACATGCAGTTCCCAGCCGAGTTCGCCGACATAGGTCACGCGCAGCGCCCTCACGCGGGCACCGGCAATCGCGATCTCGCGCACATGCCCGAAGGGAAACGCAGCATTCGACACGTCCGCGTCGGTAACCCGCGCGAGCACGTCGCGCGCCTTCGGACCCATGAGCGAAAGCACACCCCACTCCTCGGTGATATCGCGGATCGCCACGTCGCCCTTGGGCAGATGCTCGGCGATCCAGGCGAGGTCATGGGTACGGAATCCGGTGCCGGTGACGACATAGAACTGGTCCTCGGCCAGACGCGCGACCGTCAGGTCGCATTCGATCCCGCCCCGGCTGTTCAGCAATTGCGTATAAGTCAACCGGCCCGGGACCTTCACCACATGGTTGGCGCAGACGGCCTCCAGCGCGCGGGCCGCATCCGCCCCGGTCACCTCGTATTTCGCGAAAGAGGATTGATCGAAGATGCCAATATTTTCGCGCACATGGGCATGTTCCTCGCCCACCGGATCGAACCAGTTCTGCCGGCCCATCGAATAGACGTCCCGCGCCTCCATCCCCTCCGGCGCGAACCAGTTCGGCCGCTCCCAGCCGAGCTTCGACCCGAAGACCGCCCGATGCGCCTTCAACCGGTCATAGAGCGGAGAGGTGATCCGGGGCCGGCCGGAGGTGTATTCCTCGTGCGGGAAGCCGATTGTGTAGTGCTTGCCGTAAGCCTCCAGTGTCCGGTCAGAGACCCACTGCCGGTCGCGGTGCATCCCCGAAAAGCGGCGAATATCCACGACCCAGAGATCGAGCGGCGCTTCGCCTTTCATCACCCAGTCGGCCAGAACCCATCCGGCCCCGCCCCCCGACGCGATGCCGAAGGCGTTGAAGCCGGCGCCGACATACATGTTCGCGCATTCCGGGGCGGGGCCAAGGATGAAATTCCCATCCGGCGTGAAGCTTTCCGGACCGTTGATCATCTGCTTGACGCCTGCGTCGGCCAAGGCCGGTACCCGGGCGATCGCCTGATCCATGTGCTGCTCGAAATGATCGAAATCGTCATCGAAGAGCCGGAATTCCCAATCGTTCGGAACGTCGCCGGTGGTCCAGGCTTGCGGGTTCGGCTCGTAGCCGCCCATCACCAGCCCGCCGACCTCTTCCTTGAAATACGTCCGTCGGTCGGGGTCGCGCAAAGTCGGGGCGTCCGAAGCCAGGCCGTCAATCTTCTCGGTGACGATGTACTGGTGCTTGACCGGCTGCAAAGGCACGTTGATCCCCGCCATCGCCCCCACCTGTCGCGCCCACTGGCCCGCACAGTTGACCACCTTCTCGCAGGCGATCTCGCCCGCCGAGGTCTTCACGGAGGTGATCCGCCCCGCCTCCATCCCGAAGCCCAGCACCCGCACACCCTCGTGGATCCTCGCCCCGTGCATCCGCGCGCCCTTGGCCAGCGATTGCGTGATGTCCGAGGGCGAGGCCTGCCCGTCCGTCGGCAACCAGCTCGCCCCGACAAGATCCGAGACATCCATCAGCGGCCACATCCGCTTCACCTCCTCCGGTGAGACCAGATGCATCTCCATGCCAAAGCTCCGCGCCGTGGTGGCGAGCCGCTTGTATTCGGTCCAGCGATCCTCGTTGGTCGCGAGCCTCAGGCAACCGGTCATCTTCCAACCGGTCTCAAGCCCGGTCTCGGCCGCCAACTCCTTGTAAAGCTCGACCGAATATTTCAGCACGCGGGTGATGGAGGCCGAAGACCGGAGCTGTCCCACCAGCCCCGCTGCGTGCCAGGTGGAGCCCGAGGTCAGCTTGCCCTGCTCCAAGAGGATCACATCCGCCTTGTGATCGCGCGCGAGGTGATAGGCGGTGGAACAGCCGATGATGCCGCCCCCGATGACGACGATCTGGGCATGCGCGGGCAGGGTCATAAGACGAGCTTTCCATGGAGGGATTGATAACGGTCGAGCGCGGCCTCGAGCCGGCCGAGATACTCCGTCGCGTGGGCGTCGTAATCGGCGCCGGGCGCGGCCAGGAAGATCTCCGACACCATCGCCCACATCGCTT
>JBNKFC010000452.1:0-18671 GCA_050289105.1 Paracoccaceae bacterium
CAAGCTTGCGTCAGGCGAAAGCGCCACGGCAAAGGCCCCTGCCAAGCGGCAGGCAGAACAGGCGGCGGCGAAGGCCCTGCTTCAACGAATGGAGACAGCCAATGGCTGAGACGCACGCGGGCTTTGTGGCCCTGATCGGCGAACCCAATGCGGGGAAGTCGACACTTCTGAATCGCATGGTCGGGGCCAAGGTTTCGATTGTTACCCACAAGGTGCAGACCACGCGGGCGCGCATTCGCGGCGTGGCGCTGGAGGGCGATGCGCAGCTTGTCTTTGTCGACACGCCCGGGCTGTTCCGGCCGCGCCGGAGGCTCGACCGGGCGATGGTCGCGGCCGCTTGGAGCGGCGCGGCGGACGCCGATATCGTCGTTCTTCTGGTCGAGGCCCATCGCGGTCTGACGCCGGGAGTGGAGGCAATCCTCGCCGCGCTAAAGGATCGGGTGGAGGAGGGGCAGCGCGTCGCGCTCGCCATAAACAAGATCGACCGGGTGAAAGCCGAGGCGCTCTTGGCTTTGTCCGCCGAGTTGAACGAGGCCTATCCGTTCGAAAAGACCTTCATGATTTCGGCCGAACGCGGCCACGGCGTGGAGGACCTCAAAGCCTGGCTCGGGGCCGAGCTTCCCGAGGGCCCCTGGTTCTATCCCGAGGACCAGATCGCGGATCTGCCGCTCCGAATGATCGCGGCCGAGATCACCCGCGAGAAACTGACGCTGAGGCTGCACGAGGAACTACCCTACCAGCTGACGGTCGAGACCGAGCGCTGGGAGGACAAGCCCGACGGTTCCGTGCGCATCGACCAGCTCGTCTATGTCGCCCGGGACGGCCACAAGGGGATCGTCCTCGGCCACAAGGGCGAGACGATCAAGGCGGTCGGGCAGGCGGCACGGGCCGAACTTGCCGAGTTCCTCGGTCGTCCGGTGCATCTTTTCCTCCAGGTCAAGGTGCGGCCGAACTGGCTCGAGGAAAAGGAGCGCTATTCCGAGATGGGGCTCGACTTCAAGGATGGCGACTGAGGCGCGCGCCGTCCCCGCGCTGGCACGGGCGGCGTTTGCGGGAGCCTCCGGCGGAGGTATTTTCTGGCAAGTTGAAAGGGCATGGGAATGACAGCGCGCCTGACCGCCGATTTCTGGGTCCGCGCCTATCTCTCCCGGCTTCAGGCCGCGCATATCCCTGCCTATGTGACCGCGAAGGGCGATCCCACCGCGGGCGCGGTTCTGGTGAAGCTCGCAACTCTCGACGGACAGGCGCGCCTCTTTCAGCGCAGTTTCGATCTGATGACCGGAGCCCGCGCCTGGGTCGTCCTGTCTGAGGGCGCGGAGGCCGAAGTTGACGCCGCGATCTTGCGCCAGCGGAAAATGGATCCGGATCTCTGGGTGGTGGAGATCGAAAGCCGCGAGGGGCGGACGCTTCTGGACGAGGACGGTCTTTCGGACTGATCCCCTTTCATCTTGCCAGAAATACCTCGGGGGAGGCCGCCGGGCCCCGCCCGGCGGCCCGGGGGCGGCGCCCCCTCCGGCGATGGACAATCGCGCCGCCGGCGGGGATAGTTCGGCGACAGGCAGGGCGGGACGCATGGACTGGCGGGACGAAGGCGCGCTTCTGGCGGTGCGGCAGCATGGGGAGACGTCGGCGATCATCGAGGTCTTCACCTCTGAGCATGGTCGCCATGCCGGCGTCGTGCGCGGCGGGGCGTCGCGAAAGGTCGCGCCGCTCCTGCAGCCGGGCGCGCAGCTCGACCTGACCTGGCGGGCGCGGCTTGAGGATCATATCGGCGCCTTCACGGTGGAACCTTTGCGCTCCCGCGCCGGGGTTCTGTCCGATCGGCTGGCGCTTGCCGCGCTGAACGCCGTCTGCGCGCTTCTGCACGCGACGCTGCCGGAGCGTGAGCCGCATACGGATCTCTACGCCAGCACGATCCGCCTTCTCGATGTCCTCGGTGCCGGGCCGGACTGGGTGCTTTCCTATCTCCGCTGGGAGCTGACGCTTCTGGAGGAGCTGGGTTACGGGCTCGATCTTGCCTCCTGCGCTGTCACCGGAAGCCGCGAGGATCTGGCCTATGTCAGCCCGAAGACCGGCCGCGCGGTCGCGCGGGAGGCGGCGGGGGACTGGGCCGACCGGCTTCTGCCGCTGCCTCCGTGCCTGCTCGGCCAGGGTCCGGCGGAGCCGTCCGAACTCGCCGCGGGTTTGAGGACGACGGGGCATTTTCTTGAGCACCGGCTTTTCCCGGATCTCGGTACCCGTCCCATTCCCGAGGCGCGCCGTCGGTTCGTCGCGATGATCACGCGTCAGGGCTGACGGGTAAAAACCATCTCGGGCCCGCCGGGTGCCGAGAGGGTCATCACATCGCCCTCCACTTCGGCCAGCGTCACCCGGGTGAGTGCCGCGAAGAAGTCCTGTTCGGCATCAAGGTCGGGACAAGCGCGCTTGGTCGCGAGGATTCGCTCGGCCCTGAAATGGGGATAGGGTGCAGCCTGATTGCCGCTATAGCGATTGCAGGGTGCATCGCCCGCGATCTTGCCCGGCGCGGGAAAACCGATTGTCGCCAGCGCCGCGAATGGCCTGCCGTCGATCTCGCTCAAGGTCCAGATCGATCCTTCGGGTCCTATGCCGGAAGTTGTCTCGTCGCCCGCGCAGGCGCTGAGCGCAGCGGTGGTGCAGAGTGCGGCAGCGAGGGGGACGATCGGGCGCATGTTTTCTATCGGACCATGCTCCTCATCCGCCTTCAAGGGAAAACTGGTGCCGCTGTCCCGATACGACAACCGGCGTCGGAAATCGTCGCGACGAGCGGTGCTTGGGAAGCGTTTGTCAGGATCGGAGGTCCGATGCTCAGCCGCAATATTCCCGAATTCCTGCGCCATGCGCCGACGCCGGGCGTCAAGGGCTTCGCCGTGCTCGCCGGGATCGAAGCGTCGCTTCGCGGCATTCTCATCTCGGTCTGGCCGCTCGTCCTTTATCGCGCACTCGACGAGAACGCGGCCCGTGTCAGCCTGATCTATTTCGCCGTTGGTATCGCGTCGCTCTCCTGGGGGCTGATGGTGCCATGGGTCAGCCGCTTCGTGCCGCGCCGCTGGGTCTACACGCTTGGCGCGGGATTCTACGTCGCCGGTTCCTGTATGGCGATCATAGGGGGGACGATCCTGACGCCCGCCGCAATTGCGATGAACAGCCTTGCTACGGTCACGGTCTTCATCTGTACCAATGCCTATGTGATGGATTTCATCGCTCGCCACGAACTCGGCAAGGTCGAGACACAAAAGCTTCTCTACAGCGGCCTTTCCTGGACGATCGGGCCGATGCTTGGCGTCTTCCTGTGGAAATACTGGGAGCCGCTGCCCTTCATTGTCGCGATGGGCTTCGCTCTGGCCCTTCTGGCGACCTTCTGGCACCTCAGGCTTGGCAACGGCAAGCTCATCACCCGCGCTCGCGCGCCAGCCCCCAATCCGCTCGCCTATCTCGGCCGGTTCTTTCGCCAGCCCCGGCTGATCGCAGGCTGGCTCTTCGCGGTCGTCCGGTCCGCCGGCTGGTGGGTCTACGTCGTCTACCTGCCGATCTTTTGCCTTCAGGGCGGGCTTGGCGACACCGTGGCGTCGGTCGCGTTCTCGGCCTCGAACCTGATGCTCTTGTCTGCGCCGTTCGTGATGCGCTGGATGCAGACGCGGGGGCTTAGGCGCGCCATCCGGACTGCGTTTGCGGCCTGTTCCATCTGCTTTCTTGCCGCCGGTTTCGGTCAGTTCTGGGCCCCGGCGGCGGTGATCGCGCTCTTTGTCGGTTCCGCGTTCCTCGTCATGCTCGACACGTTCGGGGGATTGCCGTTCCTGATGTCCGTGCGCCCGGCCGAACGCACCGAGATGTCGGCGGTCTATTCGAGCTTCCGCGATGTGTCGGGCATCCTCACGCCCGGCGTCGCCTGGCTGGTTCTTCTGGTCGCACCGATTCCCGGCGTCTTCATCGCCTGCGCAGCCGGGCTCGCGGCCATGGCCGCGGTGGCGGGGCTGATGCATCCGCGCATGGGCGAGAGGCGGGGGCCGAGGTCCGACCAGCCCGCGTGAGGTTCGCGCGGCGATCGGGGCGCGCGCCCGGCCTATTCCGTGCTAAGGTTCAGCGGTGAGGCCATCGCGGCTAAGAACGAGACCACCGCCCCGATCTCGTCCGGATCGTGGATGTCGGGGTTCGGCATGGTCGTTCCGGGCGCCGCCTTTTCCGGTGCCTCCAGGAACGCTGTGAGACGTTCGGTCGTCCAGGTCGTTTCTTGCGCCCGCATCCAGTCGGAATAGTTGGAGTAGCGGGTTTTGCCGATGGGCGCACCGACGATGGAGGCAAGGCTCGGCGCGAACTCGTTCACGTCCGGGTCGAGCGAGTGGCATTTGAGGCAGGTATTGAGGTTCGATTCCAGCCGCTCGCGGACATGCGCATCCAGTTGCGGCTGGTCGAGATAGGCGCTGAGGAAGCTCATCGCCTGCCCGTTCGGAGCCTCCGTGAGAAAGACCAGCTCGTTGTCATCGGTAAACAGAACCAGCCGGTCCGCATCGAGTTGGCGCGCCGCCCGGATGCGTTCTCCGATCGGGATGCGTTCCGCGAACATCACCCGCTTGTCGACGATCCGGAAGCGGTAGAGCGACTGATCCTTCAGCGTCCCCATCAGGATATCCCCGTCCCAGGCGGGGTTGAAGTCGTGGAGCAGTTCCAGGCTCGAGATCGCGACCGACGGCAGGAAGGCAAAGACCGGCGGTTCGAACGTGTCATGCCGACCGTAGGACAGCGTGTTCGGGATCGGCAGCCGGTTGTAGAGCGTGCCGAGGCTCTCGCGGGGCCAGCCGTAATCCTTCCCTTCCTGGATCAGGTTCAGTTCGTCACCGCCCCTGAGCCCGTGTTCGACCGTCCAAAGCTGGCCCTTGGCATCGAAGGCGACGCCTTGCATGTTGCGCAGGCCTTGCGCGATCTGACGGTTCTTCCCGGTGACGAGGTCGATCTCGATCACCTTGCCGTAGTCGTAGGCCGGGTCCTGGGCGATCGCCGGCATCTCCGAAAAAACCCCGTCGATATGGTAGTCGCCGCTGCCAAGGAACAGACGCCCGTTGCCGTCATAGGCCATTCGGCCGCCACCGATCTGCACCTCGATCGCGCTTTCCTTCTTCTTGATCGGCAGGCAGGGCTCGGTCACGTAGACGGTCCGCCAGTCCGCGGCCGTGGCCGAGAAGACGGCAAGCTCATCGGCTTTGGAGGGAATGTCGAGAACCGAGACGATGGTGTGGAAGCAGCGCCGATCAGGTTCGAATTTAACAAAAGACAATGCCAGATGGCTGCCGCCGTCGAGGTCGAACGCGAGGATGTCGAAATAGCGGTAGGCCCAGAGCTCGAAGTGATAGTCTTTGTTGGCCGGATCCTCGGCGAAGGCGCGGTAGGCATCAAAGCCGTAATCGGGAACGCCGATCGACAGCGACCGCACGTCGTCGGGCGACGTTGCCTGAAAGAGCTTTCCGTCAATCGTGCTCAGCACCGCCGTGCCATCGACGACCGTAAGGCCGCCGCCGCGCCCATACCGCGTGATCGGCACCTGCACCGTCTTCCGATTGAACGACAGGAAAATGCTCTCAACGTCCGGATCGGTCACAGGCGGAGGCGGCGGAGGCGGCGCGATCTTCACCGCGAGACGGCGGACGACCGTGGATGGATGGATCAGGAATTCGGTGGAGATGCCGGAAAGGAATCCGAGCATCAAAAGGCCACCCGCAACGATACCCAAGAAGCGCCGTCTGCGCCCCGGCCCCCTACTTGTCATTTGCCCACCCCGACTTCAACCGGCGCATTCCCCGGACATGTGACGAAACGGCGGCTGTCAGGTCAAACTCTCGTTTGGCAACTCTCTGTTGCGGGATTCAACCCTTTTCTCCGTCTTGGTTGAGCAGACCAGAGATTCGGTCAGGAGGTCTTGATCCCCGTCACCGCCGGCACACCCGAAGCCCCCTGTGCTGCGCAGGTGATTTTCAGCTGTGGCGCGGCCGGTGTCGCCCGTCAAATTCCGACCGGATCGACCCAGACCTCAGTTCGTGCTGTCGAGCAGCCGCCGCGCGATGACCTGTGCCTGGATCTCGGCCGCGCCCTCGAAGATGTTGAGGATGCGCGCGTCGCAGAGGATCCGGCTGATCTGGTATTCCAGCGCGAAGCCGTTGCCGCCGTGGATCTGAAGCGCGTTGTCGGCACAGGCCCAGGCGACGCGGGCGCCCAAGAGCTTGGCCATTCCCGCCTCAAGGTCGCAGCGCTTGTCGTGGTCCTTCTGCCAGGCCGAATGGTAGGTCAGCTGACGCGCCACCATGATTTCCACCGCCATCATGGCAAGCTTGCCCGAGACGCGCGGGAACTCGATCAGCGATTTGCCGAACTGCTTGCGGTCCTCGGCGTATTTCATGCCGACCTCCAGCGCCGATTGCGCCACGCCGATGGCGCGGGCAGCGGTCTGGATGCGGGCGCTCTCGAAGGTCTGCATGAGTTGTTTGAAGCCTTGGCCGGGTACGCCGCCCAAAAGGTTCTCGCCCTTCACCTTGAAGCCGTCGAAGCCCAGCTCGTATTCCTTCATGCCGCGATAGCCGAGCACCTCGATCTCGCCGCCGGTCATGCCGGGCGTGGGGAAGGGCTCCGCATCCGTGCCGGGCATCTTTTCGGCAAGAAACATCGACAGGCCGCGATAGTCGGTCGTCGCCGGATCGGTCCGTGCCAGCAGCGTCATCACATGGGTGCGCGCGGCATGGGTGATCCAGGTCTTGTTGCCGGTGATCTCCCAGTCCTCGCCCACCTTCACCGCCCGCGTCCGCAAGCTGCCGAGGTCCGACCCCGTGTTCGGCTCGGTAAAGACGGCCGTCGGCAGGATCTCCCCGCTTGCCAGCTTCGGCAGCCAGTGCGCCTTCTGCTCCGGAGTGCCGCCGCACAGGATCAACTCCGCCGCGATTTCGCTGCGGGTGCCGAGCGACCCAACCCCGATATAGCCGCGCGACAGTTCCTCCGAGACCACGACCATCGACGCCTTGGAAAGCCCGAGCCCTCCGAACTCCTCCGGGATCGTCAGGCCGAAGACGCCAAGCTCGGCCAGCTCGTCGATGATCTCCATCGGGATCAGTTCGTCCTTCAGATGCCAGTCATGCGCGTTCGGGACCACCCGATCCTCGGCATAGCGGCGGAACTGGTCGCGGATCATCTCCAGCTCGTCGTCGAGACCGGATGCGCCAAAAGTGGCGCGCCCGTGATTGTCGCGCATCAGCGCAACCAGGCGCCCGCGTGCGGCCGGCGTGTTGCCCGAGGCGATCAGAGTCGCCGCAGCGCCCTCCGGCGCCCAGGTCTGGCCGAGGTCTGCAGGCCGCGCCACTTCGCCCTGACTCATCGGGATGCCGCCCGCGATCTGGGCCAGGTATTCGCCGAAACCGATCTGCAGGATCAGCTGCTCCATTTCGCCGAACCTGCCATTGGACTCGATCCGGCCGGCCCAGCCGCGCAGTTGCCGAAGCGCTTCCACATAGGTGGCGAGCCACGACAGCACATGGGCCGAGAACTGGTTTTCCTCCAGAGCGGCTGCCGAGACACGGCCGTTCGCGCTCACTGTCGCGCGCATCCGCTCCGTTGCGGCCGCAAGCAGCGCTTCGACCTGCGGCAGCGCCGATTCGGTCAGCGTGAGAAGCTCTGGAAGGATCGCGGAATTCGGCATCTCGGCCCCGTCATGCGCCATGAATCGGCTCCTTTTCTGCGGCTGCACTGTCCTAGCCACTTTGCATTTGCAGCGCAATATTAATTCGCAGATGCGGCGCGCCTAGCATGAAAATGTCGCGTTGAAATTCGGGATGCGACCCGCCATGGCAAAGGCTATAGCGGGCGGGAAAGGATGAACCCATGGTCGGACTCGACCTCACCGTGATCTCGCTCGCCGTCGCCGTCACGCTCTTCGCGAGCGTGGTGAAGGGCGCGGTCGGCTTCGCCATGCCGATGATCATGATCTCCGGCCTCGCATCCTTCCTGCCGGCGGACCAGGCGCTGGCCGCCCTCATCGTGCCGACGCTGGCGACGAACCTCGCCCAGGCTCTCAGGCAGGGGATTGGCGCGGCGCTCGGCACGACGCGGGAATACCGGCGGCTCCTGATCACGCTCTGCGTCGTGATCATCGCTTCCGCGCAAGCGGTTCCATTCATCCCGCAATCCTATCTGCTGTTCTCGCTGGGCCTGCCCATCGTCGCCTTTGCGCTCAGCCAGCTCGCCGGCTGGCAATTGCGCTTCGACGCCCATGATCGCGGTCGTGCCGAAGTGTGGACCGGAGTCGTCGCCGGAATGTTCGGCGGGATTTCCGGGGTCTGGGGCCCGCCGACCATCGCGCTCCTGATTTCGCTGGACGTCGACAAGCGCGAGAACGTGCGGGTCCAGGGTGTCGTCTACCTGATCGGGGCCGCCATGCTGACCCTCGCGCACCTTGGATCGGGTATTCTGAACGCCTCGACACTGCCCCTGTCGATCGGACTCACGCTACCTGCGATGGTCGGGCTCTGGATCGGCTTTGCCATCCAGGACCGGCTGGACGCGAAGCGCTTCCGGCGCTGGACGCTGATCGTCCTCGCGGTCACCGGACTGAATCTCATCCGGCGGGCGCTGACGCTCTGATCTTCTTCTGTTCGAAAATACTACTGGGGTGTGGGGGGAGCGCCCCCACTCCGGTCGTTACCCGATCGCTGCAGCCCGGACGTCGTCGTCGATATAGGGCACATATTGCGCGAAGTTGTCCGCGAACATGTTCACCAGCTTCTTGGCCTGGACGTCATAGGCCGCCTCGTCCTCCCAGGTCCGGCGCGGATCGAGAAGCACGTCGGCCACATCCGGGACCGAGACCGGCACTTCGAAGCCGAAATTCGGATCCTTGCGGAAGGCGCCCTTGGCCAGCGACCCGTCGAGAGCGGCGGTGAGGAGGATGCGGGTCGAACGGATCGGCATCCGCGAGCCTGAGCCGTAGGCGCCGCCGGTCCAGCCGGTATTGACGAGCCAGCAGGTCGCTCCGTGCTTTGCGATCTTGGCCTGAAGGAGCTTGCCGTAAACCTCGGGACGGCGCGGCATGAACGGTGCGCCGAAGCAGGTGGAGAAGGTCGGCTGCGGCTCGGTCACGCCACGCTCGGTTCCGGCGACCTTCGAGGTGAAGCCAGACAGGAAATGATACATCGCTTGGCTCGGCGTCAGCCGCGCGATCGGCGGCAGTACCCCGAAGGCGTCGCAGGTCAGCATGATGATGTTCTTCGGATGCCCGCCGAGCGAGGTTTCCGACGCGTTCGAGATCGCATCGAGCGGATAGGCCACGCGGGTATTCGCCGTCAGGCTGTCGTCGTCGAAATCGAGTTCCAGGGTTTCGGGGTCGAAGACCATGTTCTCGACGACCGAGGCGAAGCGGTGAGTGGTGGCATAGATTTCCGGCTCCGCCTCCTCCGACAAGTTGATCGTCTTGGCGTAGCAGCCGCCCTCGAAGTTGAACGTGCCCTTCTCCGACCAGCCATGCTCGTCATCGCCGATCAGCGTCCGCGCCGGATCTGCCGACAGCGTCGTCTTTCCGGTGCCCGAGAGCCCGAAGAAGACTGCGGCGTCGTCCGGGTCGCCGATCGCATGGTTGGCCGAGCAATGCATTGCCATCACGCCCTTGCCGGGAAGGATGTAGTTCAGAAGAGTGAAGACCGACTTCTTGTTCTCGCCCGCATAGGCCGTGTTGCCGATCAGGATCAGCTTCTTGTCGAAGTTAAGAGCGATCACCGTCTCGGACCGGCAGCCATGCCGCTCAGGATCGGCCTTGAAGGACGGGCAGTTGATGATGGTGAATTCGGGAATAAAATCGTCCAGTTCCGACCGCTCCGGGCGGCGCAGCAGGTGCCGGATGAAGAGGCCGTGCCAAGCGAGTTCCGTGACGACCCGCACGTCCAGGCGATGCTCGGGATCGGCACCCGCATACAGGTCCTGCACGAAATAGTCGCGGCCCTTCATGTGCTCCAGCATGTCGGCATAGAGGCGGTCGAATGCGTCGGGCGCCATCGGCGCATTGTTGTCCCACCAGATCGTGTCTTCGACAGATGGTGTGCGGACGACGAACTTGTCCTTGGGGGAACGGCCGGTGTGCTTGCCGGTCGAGCAGAGGAAAGCGCCGCCCTTGCCCAGGGTTCCCTCGCCGCGTTTCACCGCCTCTTCGACCAGCGCAGGCTCAATCAGGTTGTAATAGACGCGACCCGCCCCCGCGATGCCCTGATCTTCCAAGCGTTGCGTGGGGTTCACCCGTCCATCTGTCATTTTCGTGCTCCCGATGCCGCGCTCCGCGGCGTCTCAAGGGTTCAAAGGCACCGTCCCGGCCAACGGGGACGCCGTCCGCGCCCCCGGACCGGGGCCGGCAAGGCCCCTATAACATGACGCTAGATCGTTGGAATAGAAGGCTTTGTCGCGGTTAGCGCCACCATTCCAGATTTAGCGCAATCATGGCGACAAAGCCGACCGCGAAACGGCAACGATCCGCCCGAGTGAGGCAAATTAGTCAAACCTTGGCTTTTTTCGTCACTTCTGATTCGGACGAGCGCGGCGATTCGCACTTATCAGTTGCTTCCGGCGTCCGGAAATTGGACTATGCGTTGAAAAATTAAGACAAACGAGAGCAGAACGAGGAAGCCGAACATGTCTAGGATTGCACTCGTCGATGACGACAGAAACATCCTGACCTCCGTATCCATGACGCTTGAGGCGGAAGGCTACGATGTCGAAACCTACAATGACGGCCAGGCCGCGCTGGACGCTTTCAACAAGCGCCTGCCGGATATGGCGGTGCTGGACATCAAGATGCCACGCATGGACGGGATGGAGCTTTTGCAGCGGCTCCGCCAGAAGACCTCCATGCCGGTGATCTTCCTGACCTCGAAGGACGATGAGATCGACGAGGTTCTGGGCCTTCGGATGGGCGCGGACGACTATGTGAAGAAGCCGTTCTCGCAGCGGCTGCTGGTAGAGCGGATCCGCGCGCTATTGCGGCGCCAAGAAGCGATCGCAACCGGAGAGGTCGCGACGACCGAAGAGACCAAGATCATGACGCGCGGGTCGCTGACGATGGACCCCTTGCGCCACTCGGTGACCTGGCGCGGCAAGGACGTCGCGCTGACCGTGACCGAATTCCTGCTTTTGCAGGCGCTCGCGCAGCGTCCGGGCTTTGTGAAAAGCCGCGACCAACTCATGGATGTCGCCTATGATGACCAGGTCTATGTCGACGACCGAACGATCGACAGCCACATCAAAAGGCTCAGGAAGAAGATGCGGACGGTCGATGACGACTTTACCGCAATCGAGACGCTTTATGGTATCGGGTATCGTTACAACGAAGAATGACACTGGCGTCGAGGATCGATTTGCGCGACCAATCTGAGTCCCGCCGCGCGGATGTGGTCCTTGGCGAGGACTGGACCGCGCCTGAAGGCTTCGTGGAGTCCGAGCTAAAGGCTGGGCGCGAGCGGCGGGGGTTCATTTCGCTGAACCGCTCGCCGCTGGCGCGCAAGATCATCACGTTCAACCTGATGGCGATGATCGTCCTCGTCGCGGGCGTACTCTATCTCAACCCGTTCCGCGACAGCCTGGTTCTGCAGCGGGAAAGCGGTCTCGTCGCGGAGGCGCAGCTTGTCGCGGATGTCTTCGAGGCGCAATTGCCGCAGAGCGGCCCGGTCAACCTCGCCACCGGGGACGGTATCAACGTGTTGACCGTCGCGCAGGGGATCGAACTGCCCGACGGGGCGGAACTCTTCGTGTTTGATACCCGCGAGAACCTTGTCGTCTCGACCGTCGGGATGGAGCGGCCCGCACCCGAAACCGTCGCAGGATTGCAGCGCGACCGCCGCTCGACGCTGATCACCGACATCCTGAACTCGATCTGGGAAACCATTGCTGGTCTTCTCGCGCCGCAGAACACCCAGGATCCGATCTTCGGCGGCGAAGAACTGGCCCGCGACCTCGTGCCCGGCGCGCTGGCAGGCGAAACCCAGATCCGCACGGGCCGCGACGTGGCGGGTGAGGCGCTCTTCACCGTCGTGACCCCGATCCGCCACAACAACGAGGTGATCGGCGTCGCCGCCATCACATCGGTCGCCGGAGAGATCGATCAGCTTGTGCGGGTCGAGCGCGAGCAGGTCCTGCAGATGTTCGTGATCGCGATCATCGTGTCGATCGGCCTTAGTCTTGTCCTGGCGTCGACCATCGCCAACCCGCTTTCCGATCTTGCCGCTGCGGCCGAACTCGGCCGCGACAAGAACGCCCGCAAGATGTCGCCCTCGCGCGTCCGGATCCCCGACCTGACCGCCCGCCCGGACGAGATCGGCCGGCTCTCGGGCGCCATGCGCGGCATGGTGGCGGCGCTCTACGAACGCATCGAGTCTAACGAGCAGTTCGCGGCCGACGTCGCGCACGAGATCAAGAACCCGCTGGCCTCCTTGCGCTCCGCGGTTGGTACGCTGCGCGTCGCCAAGCGAGAAGACCAGCGCGACAAACTCTTGAACGTGATCGACCACGATGTGCGCCGTCTCGACCGGTTGGTCAGCGACATCTCCAACGCCTCGCGGCTCGACAGCGAACTGGTGAAGGAAGAAGAAGAGAGCTTCAATCTTCTGAAGGTGCTGACCAACATCACCGAATTCCTCGGACAGGACGCAAAATCGAAGGGTGTCGATTTCATTTCGGACCTGCCGCCGGAGCCGATCATCATCACTGGCCTCGAAGGCCGTCTGGCGCAGGTCTTCGTCAACCTCATCACCAACGCCGTCTCGTTCTGTCAGGATGGCGACGCGGTCCGGGTCTGGGCGCGCAAGCGTGAGAACCGCGTGCTCGTGGTGGTCGAGGACACTGGCCCGGGCATTCCCGATCAGGCCCTCACCAAGATATTCAAACGCTTCTACTCCGAGCGGCCCGAAGGGCAATTCGGTGAGCATTCCGGCCTCGGCCTCGCCATCTCGAAGCAGATCGTCGAGGCGCATGGCGGCGTCATCTGGGCCGAGAACATCCGGCCGACCGATGCCGACATCACCTCGGAACCCCTTGGCGCCCGCTTCGTCGTGGGCCTTCCGGTGTGAGCGCGGGCGGCGCGAGGGGTATGATCCTTCACGCCGGATGCGTTGCGCTTGCGCGGCGGGGGGTTTTGATCCTCGGCCCTTCGGGTAGCGGCAAGTCGGGACTGGCGCTGCAACTCATGGCATATGGCTGCACCCTCGTCAGCGACGACCGCACAGCGGTCGCGGCGCGCGAGGGCGTGCTGGTCGCGACGTCCCCCGCGGCGATTCGTGGCCGTATCGAAGCGCGTGGCGTCGGCCTACTGGCGGCAGAGCCGACACCGTTCGTGCGGGTCGTCCTTGCCGTCGATCTCGCCCACTTGGAAGCCGACCGCCTGCCGCCCTGGCGCAGCCATACCGTGCTCGGGGTCGAACTGCCCTTGCTTCACAGGGTAGAGAGCGCCCATTTTCCGGCGGCAATCCTGCAATATCTTAAAGCGGGACGGGCAGCATGACGGAGAAGGGAATGGATCTGGGCAACGGGCGCGTTCAGGGGGGACAGCGTGTGGTATTGGTGACCGGCCCCTCGGGTGCCGGACGCTCCACTGCAATTCACGCGCTCGAGGATCTGGGCTACGAGGTTATCGACAACCTGCCATTCAGCCTCATTCCGCGGCTTCTCGACGGCCCTCCGCTGGCGCGCCCAGTCGCACTGGGTATCGACGTGCGCAACCGGGATTTCTCTGCGACTGCGCTGATCGAACTGATTGACCGGCTGACGCGC
This sequence comes from Paracoccaceae bacterium, assembly GCA_050289105.1. GTDB lineage: Bacteria > Pseudomonadota > Alphaproteobacteria > Rhodobacterales > Rhodobacteraceae > Albidovulum. The sequence continues at coordinate 13,795 of JBNKFC010000452.1, forward strand.
ATTCCCGAGGTCGCGCCCGAGGTGCTCTACCTCGATTGCCGGCCCGACGAGCTCATCCGTCGCTACGGCGAAACCCGCAGGCGGCATCCCCTGTCCGGCGCCGAGACGCCGGCAGAGGGGGTCGCGGGCGAGCTCGACCTTCTGGTGCCGATCCGGGCGCGCGCCGAGGTGCTGATCGACACCAGCGACCTATCGCCGCACGACCTCAAGGCCGAGATCGGCCGCTGGTTCGGCAAGGGCGCGGAAAAACGCCTTTCCGTCTCGATCCATTCGTTCTCCTACAAGCGTGGCGTGCCGCGCGGACTCGACATGATGTTCGATTGCAGGTTCCTCAAGAACCCGCATTGGGCGGCGGCCCTGCGCCCCCTCGACGGTCGCGACCCTGACGTCGCTTCCTTCGTGGAGGCCGATCCCCGTTTTGCGGAGTTCTTCGACCGGACCCGCGACCTTCTACTCATGCTGCTTCCGGCACATGTCGACGAAGGCAAGAGCCACCTTGCCATCGGATTTGGATGTACGGGAGGGCAACACCGATCGGTTGCCGTAACGGAAAAGATGGCCAAGGCGCTTGCGGAGGCCGGTTGGCAGGTGTCTAAGAGGCACCGGGAACTGGAACGACGGACAGGTGGGGTGTCCGGAACTTTGCAAGGTGACAGGGCGTGATCGGGATCGTGATCGTCGCACATGGCGGATTGGCGCGGGAATATCTTTCCGCGGTCGAGCATGTCGTGGGCAAACAGAAGGGTATCCGAGCGATCGCCATCGAAGAGGATCATGATCGCGCGGCGAAGCAGGCCGAGATCCGCGCTGCCGCCGACTCGGTCGATACCGGCGACGGTGTCGTCGTTGTCACCGACATGTTCGGCGGGTCGCCGTCGAACCTCAGTCTTTGCGCTTGCGAAAGCAGCGACCGCCAGATCCTCTATGGCGCCAATCTTCCAATGCTGATCAAGCTCGCCAAGTCCCGGCATCTGAGCGTTCCCGAGGCTGCGGCCTCCGCCCTCGACGCTGGCCGTAAGTACATCAATTGCTATGTGGGTTCGGGACAGGGCAGCCAATGACGGCGCAATCTTTGAAGATCATCAACGAAAAGGGTTTGCATGCCCGCGCATCCGCGAAATTCGTCGAAGTGGTCGAAGCACATGACGCCAGCGCCGAAGTCAGCCGCGACGGGATGACCGTCTCGGGGGATTCGATCATGGGCCTCTTGATGCTCGCTGCCTCGAAGGGCACGGTGATTGACGTGGTGACAAGCGGAAACGAAGCGGCGAAACTCGCCGACGCGCTGGCCGCGCTGGTTGCCAACGGCTTCGGGGAAGAATACTGAGCCAGCCGGGACCGAGATGGGAGGGCCCCCGGATTTTGCATGACCGCCTTGAGACCGACAGGACCGAGCCCGTGTCGAAACCTTATGAGATGCGGCGCCTCTCCTATGCCGGGACGTTCAAGAACCCTGTGAAGGCCGGCGCGATCCGCAGCATCGAGTGGATGACCGGAAAGCTCACGCTCCTCCGTCTCATTCGCGAGTTCGAGAGGACAGGCGTGCCGGAGGGTCAGCCCTTCTTCACCAAGGCGGTGGCGACGATGGGAATCCAAGTCCGCACCCCGGCAGAGCAGGTTGCGCGAATTCCGAAGGACGGCCCGCTCGTCGTCGTGGCGAACCATCCGCACGGGCTCGTCGACGGGCTGGTGATGGGCGAACTGATCGGCCGGGTCCGGACCGATTACAAGATTCTCACCCGTTCGCTGCTGACCGGCATTCCCGAGATCGAGCAGCACATGCTGCCGGTGCCGTTTCCCCACGAAGACAACGCCCGCGAACAGAGCCTGGAAATGCGCAACATCTGCATGGCGCACCTCAAGCAGGGCGGGGTGATCATCCTTTTCCCCGCCGGCAGGGTGGCAACGACCAAGGGCTTTTTCGGGCCGGCGATTGAGCCGGAATGGAACCCCTTCACTGCGAAGATGGTGATGCGGTCGGGGGCGACGGTCCTGCCGATCTTCTTTCCCGGCCAGAACACGCGGCTCTACCATGTCGCGGACAAGCTGTCGGCGACGTTCCGTCAGGGCCTGCTATTGCACGAGATCTACAAGGCGCTCAACAAACCCCAGTCGCCGGTCATCGGGCATCCGATCGGACCGGAGGCGCTGGTCCGCTGGTCGTCCGATCCGCGCGGCCTGTTGGCCTGGCTGCGCGAAAGCACGCTGGCACTGACCAGTTAGGTCCGTTGGCCACGCACCTCAATCTCCATGATCCGGACATTTGGTGGCGTGCCAACGTGCAGCCGAGCGTGTGCCGTTAGCTGTGCCTTCTTCGCTGTCGGTCGGCTGTGGCCTCCGTCAGCGCGTCGGCACCGGCGTCTCGCCGCGATAGTCGTAGAACCCCCGGCCCGATTTCCGGCCAAGCCATCCGGCCTCGACATACTTGGTCAGGAGCGGGCAGGGGCGGTACTTGGTGTCGGCGAGCCCCTCGTGCAGCACGTTCATGATCGCCAGACAAGTGTCGAGACCGATGAAGTCCGCCAGCTCCAAGGGGCCCATCGGATGGTTCGCGCCGAGTTTCAGCGACTCGTCGATCGACTTCACGTTGCCGACGCCTTCATAGAGCGTATAGACCGCCTCGTTGATCATCGGCATCAGAATGCGGTTGACGATGAAGGCGGGGAAATCCTCGGCGCTCGCCGCCGTCTTGCCGAGCTTCTCGACCACGGCCAGAAGCGCCTTGTAGGTCGGCTCGTCTGTCGCGATGCCGCGGATCAGTTCGACGAGCTGCATAACAGGGACCGGGTTCATGAAGTGAAAACCCATGAACTTTTCCGGCCGGTCGGTGCGCGAGGCCAGTCGCGTGATCGAGATCGACGAGGTGTTCGAGGTCAGGATCGTCGTCGGCTTCAGATGCGGGATCAGGTCCTCGAAGATGGCCTGCTTGACCGTTTCCCGTTCCGTGGCCGCCTCGATCACCAGATCCGTCTTGCCGAGGTCTGTCAGCTTCAGCGTGGTGCGGATGCGTCCGAGAGCGGCCGCCTTGTCCTCGGCCTTGATCTTGCCGCGACTGACCTGACGCTCCAGGTTCCGGTCGATGAGGGCGACTGCCTTGTCGAGCGCTTCCTGGCTGATGTCGGTCATCAGGACGTCGAAACCGGCAAGCGCAAAGACATGGGCGATGCCGTTGCCCATCTGGCCCGCGCCGACGATCCCGACCGAAGTGATTTCCATTGCCCGCCCCTCTTTTTCGCTTGCGCATGACCATAGGCATCGCCCCGCCCCGGGTGCAAGGCATATCAAGCCCCGCCGCGATCGTTCGAATTGAAGCCTTAGCCATTTGGCAAGATGTGCGGCGCACCTTGTTCCCGGGTGAGTCGAAATGAAGGTGGGAACCAATGGCTTATGAATATGCGGGCGACAGCGCCCTTGACTACTTTCCGTGCCGCTACGGGCAATCGAAGCTTTTGTTCCGCGGGCCCCGGCGCAAGCTCGAAGGCGCCTATGCTGCGGTTCTCGGCGGGACGGAGACTTATGGAAAATTTGTTGCCGAACCCTATCCGGCACTGCTGGAGCAGGTCCTCCGCCTGCCTGTGGTCAACTTCGGCTACATGAATGCCGGCCCCGACGTCTTTGTCGGCGAACCGGTGATCGTCGATGCGTGCTCCAAGGCGCGGGTCACGGTGATCCAGCTCATGGGCGCGCAGAACATGTCGAACCGTTTCTACGCGGTCCATCCGCGCCGCAACGATCGCTTCCTGCGCGCCTCGACGCTGATGAAGACGATCTTCCGAGAGGTGGACTTCACCGAGTTCCATTTCACCCGGCACATGCTCTCGGTTCTCAAGGCGCGGTCGCCGGAGAAATACGCGCTTGTCGAGGACGAGCTGAAATCGGCGTGGGTTGCGCGGATGCGGCATCTCTTGCAGAAGATCGAGGGCAAGACCGTGCTGCTCTGGATTGCCGGCGATGCCGGAGACGACAAGGATGGTCTCGGTTCCGAACCGCTGATGGTCGACGCGGACATGGTTGCGGCGATCCGGTCTTTCGCGACGGATCTGGTCCGGGTCAGTCCAAGCGCTGCAGCCAAAGGCGCGGGAACCGAAGGCATGCATTTCGCCGATCTCGACGAACCGGCGGCCGCGGCAATGCCGGGTCCAAGGGTCCACCAGGAAGTCGCTGACGCCCTTGCTCCGGTCCTGACACGGCTCCTCTGAAACGAAAGCCCCGCCGGAACCGGCGGGGCTTTGTCGTTTTGGTCTATTGCGGCCCGAAGCTGACTCAGAGCTTCTCGATCAGGTCCGGGACGGCAGTGAAGAGGTCCGCGACGAGGCCGTAATCGGCGACCTGGAAGATCGGCGCCTCTTCGTCCTTGTTGATCGCGACGATGACCTTCGAGTCCTTCATCCCCGCAAGGTGCTGGATGGCGCCGGAGATGCCGACCGCGACGTAAAGCTGCGGCGCCACCACCTTGCCGGTCTGGCCGACCTGCCAGTCGTTCGGCGCATAGCCCGAATCGACGGCGGCGCGGGAGGCGCCGACCGCTGCGCCGAGCTTGTCGGCGAGCTTCTCGATCAGGTTGAAGTTTTCCTCCGACCCGACGCCGCGGCCGCCCGAGACGACGATCCCGGCCGAGGTCAGTTCCGGCCGGTCCGAGGCCGCGACCTTGTCCTCGACCCATTCGGAAAGCCCCGGATTGGCCGCCGCGCCGATCGTCTCGACGGCGGCCGAGCCGCCCATCGCGGCCGGATCGAAGGTCGAGGTGCGGATCGACACGACCTTCTTGCCGTCATAGGACTTCACGGTCTGGATCGCGTTGTCGGCATAGATCGGCCGCTCGAACGTGTCGGCATCGACGACGCCCGAGACATCGGAGATCACCATCACGTCAAGAA
>JBNKFC010000453.1:0-1663 GCA_050289105.1 Paracoccaceae bacterium
CCCAGGCGCGGGCGGCGACGCGCGCCGGGCTCCGCGCCGTCGTCTACGTGCCGAAGGGCAACTCGGTGGAAAAGAACGCGGCCATGCGGGCCTTCGGGGCGGACTTGCGCGAACACGGCGACGATTTCGACACCGCGAAGGACGAGGCGATGCGGGCGGCGGCGGCCGAGGGCCTCTTTCCCGTCCCGCCCTTCCACCGTGAACTGGTGCGCGGGGTCGCGACCTACGCGCTCGAGTTCTTCCGGGTCGCGCCGCCCCTCGACGCGGTTTATGTGCCCATCGGCTGCGGGTCCGGCATCTGCGGCGTGATCGCTGCCCGCGACGCGCTCGGGCTTACGACCGAGGTCGTCGGCGTCGTCTCGACCGAGGCGGCGGGCGCGAAGCTCTCGGCCGAGGCCGGACGGCTGATCGAGACCAACTCCGCCCGCACCTTCGCCGACGGCATGGCGGTCCGGGTGCCGGTGCAGGCGGCGCTCGACATCTACGGGCCGGGCGCGACCCGCATCGTCGCCGTCAGCGACGACGAGATCGCCGCGGCCGTGCGGCTCTATTTCACCGCGACCCATAATACCGCCGAGGGCGCGGGCGCGGCCGCGCTCGCCGCGCTGATGCAGGAGCGGGATGTGATGCGTGGCCGACGGGTCGGGCTGATCCTGTCGGGGGGAAATATCGACACGGATTGGTTCCGCACGATCCTCTCTGGCGCGACGCCGCGGCCTTGAGGCTGGAAAAACACCGCCCTGCATGCTAAATTTTGGATATTCCCACGTGAGAACGGGAAACGAGAAGCAGGTTTCGACGAAGGAGCCGGGCCCATGACGGGTCCCGGGCGGCCCATGAAAAAGATGGAAAAAGGCAAGACCGCCCCGACGGAGGCGATGGCGCAGAACGCGGCGCTCTGTTTCCGCGTGACCAAGAAGCGCGGGGCCGAAGTGCTTCTGGTCACCAGCCGCGACACCGGACGCTGGGTCATTCCGAAGGGCTGGCCGATGAAGGGCAAGAGCGGCGGCGAATGCGCGCTGCAGGAAGCCTTCGAGGAAGCCGGTGTCGAGGGACGGCTCGTGGCCGACACGGTCGGACTTTATTCCTACGACAAGGTCATGGACGACAAGTCGCTGCAGCCATGCGTCGTCTCGGTCTACCCGGTCGAGGTCGCGCGGCTGAAATCCAACTTTCCCGAACGCGGCCAGCGCGAACGGCGCTGGATGAGCCCGAAGAAGGCCGCGCGCAAGGTGGCCGAGCCGGAACTGAGGACGATCCTCGCCAATTTCGATCCCGTGCAACTCATCGATCCGGACGGCGGAAACGCTTGATTTCGGCGCGGTTCTGCCCACATAGAAAGGGTAGTCCCTAGGGTAACGCGATGATCCGCTACGCTTTGACCTGTGCCAACGATCACGGCTTCGAAAGCTGGTTCCAGTCGGCCGAGGCCTTCGATCGCCTCGTCGCCTCCGGTATGGTCTCCTGCGCGGTCTGCGGTTCGGACAAGGTGACGAAAACCCTGATGGCGCCGTCGGTGCGGCCCGCGCGCAAGGCGGCGGAGGCCCCCGCCAAGCCGCTCACCACCCCGCAGAATCCGGCCGAGATGGCGCTGGCCGCGATGCGCCGCCAGATTGAGGAAAACTCCGACTATGTCGGCATGAACTTCGCCGCCGAGGCCCGC
>JBNKFC010000454.1:0-7879 GCA_050289105.1 Paracoccaceae bacterium
CGATCCGGGCCGAGAATTCGGTCGGCAGCGCAATGGCTTCGTCCAAAGCGTTCGTATGCAGCGACTGCGTCCCCCCGAGCGCCGCCGCCATCGCCTCGTATGCGGTGCGGATGACGTTGTTGTAGGGGTCCTGCTCCTGCAACGACACTCCGGAAGTCTGGCAATGGGTGCGCAGCATCAGGCTGCCTGGCTTCTTCGCGCCGAATTCCGACATGATCCGGTGCCAGAGAAGCCGCGCCGCGCGCAGCTTCGCGGCCTCCATGAAGAAGTTCATGCCGATGGCGAAAAAGAACGACAGCCGGCCGGCGAAGTCGTCCACGTTCATCCCGCGCGCCAGCGCCGCGCGGACATATTCGCGCCCGTCGGCCAGCGTGTAGGCCAGCTCCTGCACGAGGTTCGCGCCCGCCTCCTGCATGTGGTAGCCGGAGATCGAGATCGAGTTGAACTTCGGCATCTCGTTCGACGTGAACTCGATGATGTCGGCGATGATCCGCATCGAGGGCTCCGGCGGGTACACATAGGTGTTCCGCACCATGAACTCCTTCAGGATGTCGTTCTGGATCGTGCCGGAGAGGTCGCCCCGCGCGACGCCCTGCTCTTCCCCCGCGACGATGAAATTCGCGAGGATCGGGATCACCGCGCCGTTCATCGTCATCGACACGCTGATCTTTTCCAGGGGAATGCCGTCAAAGAGGATCTTCATGTCCTCGACGCTGTCGATCGCGACGCCCGCCTTGCCGACATCGCCGACGACGCGGGGATGGTCGCTGTCATAGCCCCGGTGGGTGGCGAGGTCGAAGGCGACCGAAACCCCCTGCTGCCCGGCGGCAAGGTTCTTGCGGTAGAAGGCGTTCGATTCCTCGGCGGTGGAGAAGCCGGCATATTGCCGGATCGTCCACGGCCGCCCGGCATACATCGTCGCGCGAACGCCACGGGTGAACGGAGCGAGGCCGGGAACGGAACCGATATGGGCAAGCCCCGCCGTATCGGCCTCGGTGTAGAGCGGCTTTACCGCGATCCCTTCAAGCGTGTTCCAGGTCAGGTCCTCAGGCGCGCGCCCCTTCAGTTCCTTTTCCGCGAGCTGCCGCCACGTCGCCATCTTGTCCGTCATCGCATCGTCCTTTCGTCGCATCCGGTCGGCCCAATCAGCTTTCCGGCATAAGTCTTTGGCAATCCGCCCGTTCCGCCTATATCTGGATGGAAGGAGAGCCCATGAAATTCCTCGCAGCCCTTGTCTTGACCGCTGTCCTTGCGACCACTGCCGCCAGCCAGGAGGCGGCGTCGCCGGTGCTGGAGCCGATTTCGGCCGAAGGCGTCGCGCTGGCCGATTTCCTCTGGCTGAAGCGCCCCATCGTCGTATTCGCCGACAGCCCGAACGATCCGGCCTACCAGACCCAGATCCTGAACCTCGCCGAAGACCCCGGCGAGTTGATCAAGCGCGACGTGGTGATTCTCACGGACACCGATCCCAAGGCGATGACGGAAGCGCGCCAGACCCTGCGGCCGCGCGGCTTTTCGATGGTGCTGCTCGACAAGGACGGGGCGGTGAAGCTGCGCAAGCCGCTGCCGTGGAGCGTGCGCGAGATCATCCACGCCATCGACAAGTTCCCGCTTCGCCAGCAGGAGATCCGCGAAGGGAAGCGGCTGGGCGGTTAGCGCGAACCGGGTCATACCGTCACCTCGGCATCACGAGCTATCAGGTTGACCCCGGCATATCCGGACGCAAGCGCCCGCAGGTCGTCGGCATATCGGGCCGCCATCCGTTCGATCTCGCCGACGCTGAACCCCTCGAATCCCCCCGGAACCTGCCCCGTCAGCCAGTCCCACATCTGCGACCGCGTGAGATCGGGCTCAGCGGCCCGTTTTGCCTCCATCGCCGGGATAAAGCCCGCGACCGGCGCCGCGTTCACGCGGGCGGCGGGTGCGGCAAGGACGAGGTTGGACAGGCCGGTCAGCCGGCGCACCAGATCGGGTGCGGTCACGCCCGCTTCGGCCGGCCAGACATGGATCTCTGCCCCGGGGAAGGTCGCCCGCACATCGTCGATGAGGTCGAGCCACCCGCGCTCGGTTGCGGCCAGGGCGGCCTTGCTGTCGGCGAAGCGGACGGGCTTCTTGTCGCCGAGCCGGCGATAGGACAACTCGAACGCATGGGCGGAGATCCAGTATTCCGCGTAGCCCCTGATCCCAAGACCGATTCGCTTCGGCGCGGTCGCGAAGACGTCGCGATAGGCGGCCAGTTTCTCCCCCGCGCGGTGGTAGAAGCTGGCCGAGCGGATGTTCCAGCCCATATCGCCGATCAGGTTCTCTTCCGAGATCAGAACCCGGTCGGCCCCGATGCAGGCGGCCGCGAGCGCGGCCCTTGCCGGCGCCGGGTCGCCAGTCCGGCCGACCTTGGCGAAACCCGGAATGCGGCCCAGTTCGGAATGGACCAATACGCGCAGACCGGACCGTTCAAGGCTCCGCTGACCCGCCACCAGCGTCTCCTGCAAAGCAGTCGAGCCGGTCCGGTGCGCGCCGAGATGGAGGATGAGTTCCGGTGCCAACGTCACTGCCCTTCCGCCAACACCAATACCGCCCCTTCGGGCAGGGTCGGCGCGAATTCTTCCAGCTTCGCGCGCATCTCCGGCGCGTAGGCCGGATCGGTCGCGTAGAACGACACCGTCCAGTCGCCGAGCTGGCCCTCCGGCCGCGCCATCGTCAACGTGCCGGTTCTCACCCAGTCCGGCCCGACGGCTTCGCCAAACCAGGAGTCGTAGATCATCGCGGCGCGCACCCCATGTTCCGCCGCGAGCGGCCCGGCCCAGCCCGGCAAGAGCCGCTCACCGGAAAACCGCATGTTCATGACCTCGTTGGAGCCAAGCCCCCAGAGATCGAGCACGTAGTCCGGATTGCCCCAGGCGACCCGGCCGAGATCGTTTACGGCAACGGGGACCTTGAGGTAGTCCCGCACGAGCCGCGCCATCTGGGCCTGTTGAAGGTGCACGGCGCGCGGATTCCACAGATATATGCCAAGAAGGGCGGGCATATAGACCAAACCGGCCACGAGGATCGCCCCGACCGCGAGGCCGCGCATTGCCCGCGCCGCACTAGCGCTGAGCCCGGCGGATCCGAGCAGCAGCGTCGCGACAAGCCCGGCGATCGCATAGGGTTCATACCGGTGCATCCAGCCGACCTGGCCTAGAACCAGATGCGCCATTCCCGAGAGGAGCGATACGCCGACCAGCCATGCCGCTGGCCCGCGCCGCAAGGTCGGCAGCGCCAGCGCCAGCGCCAAAAGCACCGTTATCAGCCCGGCCAGAAGCAGACCGGCCGGCTTCGACAGGTTGCCGATCGACCCGACCAGCGCGCGCATCAAGGGCCCTTCGCCCGGCGCGAGACCTGACGTCTTGGCGAGAATCGACCCCGGCAAAGGCGGAAGGCCGATCGAGGTCAGAAAGAGCGCGAATCCGGCGACGAGGCCGATTACCACGACGGCGATCAGCGCGGCCGCCCCACGACGACCGCCGAGCGCCAGAACTGCCGCCGCCGAAAGGGACAACGCCAGCCCCTCGAACCGCAGCAAGGGCGTCAGGATCGCCGCCGCGACCAGCCAGGGCGCCACCCGGCCTTGGGTCAGGAACAGCCAGAGACCGTAGAGCACTGTGAGGCTGCCCAGCATGTGAAGCGCCGATTCCATGCCGGTGAACCCGACACCTGACATGTTGAGGAAGACCGGCCCCGCGAGCACGACGGCCATCGCGACGCCACCCGTCAGCGCCGCCGTCTCGGCGATCCGGCCCCAGACCCAGCCGCAACCCGCGACTGCGACCATGTTCCAGAAGAACGGCAGCCATCTTTGCAGCTCCGTCCCCGGAAAGGGCAGCAGGAGAAGCGGATAAAGGATCGAGGACGAGGCAGAGGCCGGCTCCCCCGTATTCACTCCGTAGGTGCCATGCGCGATGGTCTCGGCCATCGCAAGGTGGATGTAGACATCGTCGAGCGGGTATTCGAAGACCCCGGCGCGGAACGCGGCCACGGCCTGCAGGGCGAGGAAGCCCGCCAGGGCGGCGAGCAGTCCCCAGACCGGCAGGGCCGGACGTATGACCGCGGTTCCGGTCACGTCACTCGAATTCCATTATCACGTCGTCGACCTTGAGGCTCGCCCCCGCTGCTGCCGCGATCTTCTTGATCACGCCCTTCTTCTCGGCGCGCAGGATGTTCTCCATCTTCATCGCCTCGACGGTGGCGAGCGCCTGGCCCTCCTGCACTTCCTGTCCCTCCTCGACGCTGATCTTCACGATCAGACCCGGCATCGGGCAAAGCAGGTATTTCGAGGTGTCGGGCGGCAGTTTCTCCGGCATCAGCCGGCCAAGCTCGGCCTGGCGCGGAGTGCGGACATGGACCTTGAGCTCGGCCCCGCGGGTGCGGATGCGAAAGCCCGAGGGGATCTTGCCGACCTTCAGAACGACCGGTTCGCCGTCGACCTCAAGGCGCGCGAGCGGCTGGCCGGGCGTCCAGTCTGAAGTGACGCGATGGCTGGTGCCGTCGTCGAAATGCACCGTCGCCCCGTCGCGGTCGGCGTCGATCTTCACCACGATCTCTTCGCCCTGAAGGCCCACGACCCAGTCGTCGCCCACCTTGCGTTCGTGGTTGCCGAGCGTGCCGGTTATACGGGTGCGTCGGATCTCGGCCACGCGGTTCATCGCCGCCGCCGCCGCCGCGACCTTGCGAAGCTGGCCCATCGGCAGTGTCACGCCCTGGAAGCCCTCGGGATATTCCTCGGCGATGAAAGCGGTGGTGATGTCCCCCGCGACGAAGCGCGGGTGGTCCATGACCGCCGACAGGAACGGCAGGTTGTGCCCGATCCCCTCCACCTCGAAGGCGTCGAGCGCGACGCGCATGCCTTCGATCGCCTCCTTGCGTGTCGGCGCCCAGGTGCAGAGCTTGGCGATCATCGGGTCGTAATACATGGAGATCTCGCCGCCCTCGTAGACGCCGGTATCGTTCCTCACGACGGTCGTGGCGCTCGCGGCCTCGACCGGCGGACGGTAGCGGGTGAGACGCCCGATGGAGGGCAGGAAGTTGCGGTAGGGATCCTCCGCGTAGAGCCGGCTTTCCATGGCCCAGCCGTTGATCTTCAGATCGGACTGCTTGAAGGGAAGCTTCTCGCCGTCCGCGACGCGGATCATCTGCTCCACCAGATCGACCCCGGTGATGAGCTCGGTCACTGGATGCTCGACCTGCAAACGGGTATTCATTTCAAGGAAGTAGAAGTTGCGGTTGCCATCAACGATGAACTCCACCGTCCCGGCCGACGTGTATCCCACCGCCTTGGCCAGCGCGCAGGCCTGCTCGCCCATTGCCTTGCGGGTGGCCTCGTCGAGGAACGGGCTGGGCGCCTCCTCGATCACCTTCTGGTTCCGCCGCTGGATCGAGCATTCGCGTTCGTGCAGGTAGACGCAGTTGCCATGCTTGTCGGCCAGCACCTGGATCTCGATATGGCGCGGCTGGGTCACGAATTTCTCGATGAAGATGCGGTCGTCGCCGAAACTCGCCGCCGCTTCGTTCTTCGAGGACTGGAAGCCGTCGCGCGCCTCCTCGTCGGTCCAGGCGATGCGCATTCCCTTGCCGCCGCCGCCGGCACTGGCCTTGATCATCACCGGATAGCCGATCTCGCGGCTGATCTTCACCGCCTCGTCGGCGTCGGCGATCAGGCCCATATAGCCCGGCACCGTCGAGACACCCGCCTCCTGCGCCAGTTTCTTCGAGGTGATCTTGTCGCCCATCGCCTCGATCGCCGGGGACGGCGGCCCAACGAAGACCACGCCAGCTTTCTCAAGAGCTTCGGCGAATTTCATGTTTTCGCTCAGGAATCCGTAACCGGGATGAACCGCCTCGGCTCCGGTTTGGCGGATCGCTTCCATGATCTTGTCGATCACGATATAGGACTGCGCGGCCGGTGGCGGGCCGATATGCACCGCCTCGTCGGCCATCTTCACATGCAGCGCATTGCGGTCCGCGTCGGAATAGACGGCGACGGTCTTGATGCCCATCTTGCGCGCCGACTTGATCACGCGGCAGGCGATCTCGCACCGGTTCGCGATCAGGATTTTCTTGAACATCTCCGTCCCCTCTTCTCAGACCGCGCCGGGTCTTGCCCCGGTCGCGCAAACAAAAAGACCACCGCGGCGGCAGCCGCGATGGTCCGGTCATAAGATTGTGCGGGGTCCTTGCGGCCCCGGATCAGTGCATCAGTTGCAGATGCCCGCGTCGTCGCAGAACACGCCCGCGCCAGCGCCGATGATCGCACCGGTGACGGCGCGTCCGCCCGTGGCGTCGGCAATGAGGGCGCCGGCCGCGGCGCCGGCGACACCGCGCTCAGCGTCGTTTTCGAGGCAACCGGCAAGCGCGCCGACAAGGGCCAATGCAACGATGGATTTGGTAAACCGCATACCGCTCTTCCTTTAGCTAGGTTTCTTATGCGGACATACTTTATCCGATCCGCGGAAACGCGGAAGCGAAATCGGCGCGAAAAAAACCGATCGGCGGCAGGTCGCCGACTTGGCCCCGCCCCAGCCTCAGACAAAAGTGGCCTGACCCCGGAGGGGCCAGGCCGTAGAGAAGGGGAAGGGTAACGGTTTTGACAAATCGGGGCGCAATGCTTGCTGTAGGGTGACGCCCCTTCGTAACCATGTCCGTCACAGCCCGATTGCGCAAACCCAAAGTTTCCACACGGGAAACGATCGGCAATATCGCGCCCAAACAACGGGAAGCTGCGCAGAAACATGCCTACTCTTCCCCTTCGAACACGTCAGGGAAGGCCGCACGGGCGCGAGCAACGTCGATTCTCAAAAGCGCCTCGTAGCTTTCCGGGTCGAAATCCTCCTCGGCGGGAATCACTTCCCGGCCGAACAACCAGTTCAGCCGTCCGGCATCGAGATTGCCGCGCTCGAACGGCTCTTCGCCGAACTGCTCCCAAAGCGCCGCCATGAAGGCGAGATCGGCGCGCTTGTCCAACGGGCTGCGGTCCCGGAAGCGCTCACGGGCGACGAGCTTCGATACCCCTTTGGGGTTCGCGCGGCGAATGACGAATTGCAGATCCGTGCCGGGAAGACGGCCGGGAAAGCCGCGATGCTTCAGCATGACACCCCTCCCGAACCGGCATGGGAGCGGCGGAGAGGGACCGGCCCTCGGCTCAGCGCCGGGGCCGACCCCGGAAACTCACTTGTACTTGCCGGTGAATACAGGCTCGGTCGTGACCGGCTCTTCGGCGTAGACCACTTCTTTTTCCTTGGCAGCGCAAGCGGCCACGAAGGCAACGAGCACGCACGCATAGAGCGCTTTCTTCGACATGTCTTTCTCCTGCTCAATGTGACGGATGCGCGGTTCTCCGCATTCTTCCGCCGAACGTTCTTATTAAGGGCCGCGTCTTCGCGCCCTTTCGCGATCATAATCGAAGCTGCGCCGCACTCCCATGGCGTGGCATGCAAGTTCGCAATCTGTGGCGGGGCCGCATCACACGGGCAAAGCACCGGCAAATTGCCCGCAAGATCTTGTGTATACATCAGAATGGCTCCCAAACGCAGCGCCCGCCGTCGATGCTGTACGCCTCGAAGAACTGCGTGACATCGGGGGCGGCTTCGCCGAACGGCACTGCGCGGTCGGACAGCGAGATGATGACCTGCGACGGTATCGGGCCGGTTGCGGGCAAGCGCGGCACGGCGAAATTCTCGCAAAGCCATGCCATGTCCTCCTGCGCCGCCTCGGCATCGACCCCGCCGCCGTCGCGCGCAATCCCTGGCGCGACAAAGCGGAACCGGATCGTCAGACCGTCGGGCCCCGGCGTAGCCTGAACCGTTTCGAGATAGGTGATCGACTGGCCGGAGGGCACCACGATTGC